>JAAYGR010000143.1 GCA_012727675.1 Bacillota bacterium | reverse complement strand
TGCCGGGGTGACCCGGTGGGAGAGTAGCACGTCGCCAGGAAATCTTCGCTCCTCGGTAGCTCAATGGTAGAGCACCCGGCTGTTAACCGGGTGGTTGTTGGTTCGAGTCCAACCCGGGGAGCCATTTATTTTGTCTTTTGGCAGCTGGAGTGTAAGGGGGGGCCGTTCCAAAGTGGAAGAATTTGTTACGTCACTACTAGTCAGTGCCGCCTCTGAGATGGGAGATAAGACCCAGCTTCTTGTACTGGCCTTTGCAGCCCAGGCACCATTGGCGGTAGTCACCAGCGGAGTCATTGGAGGTTTACTTACTACCAATTTGTTGGCAGCATTTATAGGGACAGGTATAGGTATGGCGTTACCCCTGGCACCGATCAAGGCGGCTGCAGGGGTACTTTTTTTGGTGTTTGCCGGCTGGACTTTGTGGGGCCCCAGTGAATGCGAGTCAGAGGATGGGCAGGAATGCCGGAGAGAGCTGCAGTCTCCCTTGGCAGTGGCGTGTGCTTTTTTTCTGGCAGAGTTAGGAGACAAGACGCAGTTGTGTGCACTAACCTTAGCAGCTAGATACCAATCATTCCTGCCGGTATGGCTGGGATCCAGTGTTGGCATGCTCATAGCTATCTCACTGGCTATTGGTGTAGGACATTTTCTCGGGGCGAAGATTCCTGAGAGGACTTTGAAGTGGCTGTCAGCCAGCGTGTTTGCCGTCTTTGGTATCATCACCCTCGTTACTGTACTGCAGGGTCTTTGATCTGCATTTTTCGGAAAAGGTTTACAGACTGCTGGAAGAAGGCTGTAGCCCGGTCGCTGTCACCCTGCTGCTGGTATAATTCTCCCAAGCGGGAGTAGACATCTGCCAGCGGCAGGTTTGTTTTTGTCTCCTCCAGTGAGGTGGCGACAGCCAAGAGCAAGTCGATTCCCTCATCAACTTTGCCCTGCTGAACATAGGCCTCAGCCAATAACTGCTGCAGTCCAGTTTTGTCGCTGGTGGACAGTTTCAATGCCGTGTTAAGGATGTTTTCTGCCTTAACCGCCCGCTCAGCTGTCGGGGGCTGCCAGGCCAGGTATACCCGGGCTAACTCCTCATACGCATGGGCTTCATCGTGTGACAGCCCTGCATCTCGGGCCTTTTCCGCAGCTTCGAAAAGGTGCCGCTCCGCGGTCTCAAACTCACTCCGGGCCCGTTGGATAGATCCGAGATTGATCTGGCACTGAATCTGCATCTTTTCATTTTCAATGGCTGCATAGAAATGCCACGCCCTGGTAGTGAATCGGCATGCACTGTCCAGGTTTTCTTGGTGGAAGTCGATATATCCTAAAGCCATGCAAATATCGCCGTACTTATAATAGGTCTGAGTGGATTCAGATTGTCTTAGGGCCTTTAGTAAATTGCGTCGGGCCTTCTCATACAGCCGGGAGCGGGCATAAGCAATGCCCAGATTGGTCAAAGTCATTGTCTGAAGTTCTGGCAGCCGCTCTAGATGGTGCTCCGCGGCAGCTAGAGCTTCTTCAAAGGCTGAGACAGCTTCCTCAAGATTGCCTTGGTCCAGCTCCAAATCTCCCAGGGTGTTATATGCATAGGTCAATAACTCCCAATCCCCAGCCAGTTTCAACTCGACTCCGGCTAACTCCAGCATCTGTCCAGCGTTTGCCGTCTGTCCTATTCTTAGATAAGCTTTAGCTAGATAAAAATAGATTTGGCCTCTGCGGCGGTAATCAGCTTTATCCGTCAAAGACAGGGCCTCTTTGTAGTAGTTTACAGCATCTGTGATCTTTTCTTCTTGCTCTAGGTGACTTGCCAGCAGGATCAAATGATCAATCTTGTCTGGGTCTGACGAATGGGGAGTAAATTCCTCATCGAGAAAATAGCTGATCGGTTTCCCCAGCCGATCAGCAATGATCTGCAGACTCTTCAACGATGGACGGGCATGGTTTTTCTCAATCTGGCTGATGAAGCTCTTGGTGAAGTCATTGCCTGCCAAATCCTGCTGGGTCATCCCCATTTTCAGCCGCAAAGCACGGATTTTCTCACCAACATGAGGTGAACGTGTCAATGTGAGACCCTCCCAATGGACAAGGATGGGAAATAACACCTTGGTTAGGATATTTCTTATAATTTAGTGTATCATAGGGCCACTGGACAGTCAATGTACAGCGGTCCATTATGAATTGACAAAAAGTAAATTCTTTTGTACACTGAAATCAACAAAGATTAATTTAAGGAGGGGCGCCCGGGGTGAAAAGGTGTGGGATCCAGTGAGCCGTGTAAGTAGATTCAGCGACGATTTTTGCAGGCTATCCGGCGAGAGTGCTGAAATCAATGGAGGCAGCAGGAAAGAACACAGAACTGTTGGTTATAGGGAAAAGTACATATGCTGTCTGATCCGAGAAGACGGTATAAGCCTCCTCCAACGATCAAGAAGGAGAGAACCTGCCAACAGTCCATGGATAATGAGGTCCCGTGACTTGAATTTGCCCCTTACAGATCCAGGTGACTAGGAGCTGCATCATGTGCAGTTGTTTGAAGCCTATCACCTTGGACCTAGTAACCCAACCTTTGCAGCTCAACCACTTGGTTGGGCTGTATCTATATACAGGCCCTGGTTAACCGGGGTTTAAATCAGGTGCCTAATAGGTAAAGGATTTGGCGGGGAAATGTTTAATACTGGAACTAAGATATGTAAGTTCTAGGAAAAGGGAAATGCACCGGTCAAGGCTCCAGTGAATAGGCTGGAGGAAGGACGGTGATTGGAATGGAAAGGCAGCCTTCAGTTGTCGATTGTATTATTTGTCAGCGTGAGATGCCCTTGGGTATCTGCATCCTGGGGATGTCTATCTGTCCCCAATGTGAAGAAGATCTAGTGGCGAGTAGGGCAACACACTCAGGTTATGATAGATACGTAGAACGGCTGCGGGTCCTATGGCGGCACATATTCAATGCCGATACCGAGGTGAAAGGTGAGGCTGGATTTGCGAAGAAATCTATGGAGGCAGTTGAATGTCTAGAGCCGAGTACCGGCTAGACCAATCTAGAGCCCCTTTTCTAGAAGGCCTGAAACAATACAGTCTAGATAAGATTATCCCCTTTCATACACCTGGACATAAACAAGGTAGGTCCTTAGATCCTGGACTCCAATCGGCCCTGGGGAAACTCCCCTTTTTGCTGGATGTATCCGATGAGATTGCCAGTCAAGCCCACGGCAATGATTCGGAAAAAGTCCTGCGGGAAGCGGAAGCACTGGCTGCCGATGCCTTCGGAGCAAAGACAACGTTTTTTCTCCACAACGGTACAACTGCAGGTATTCAAGCTATGCTGCTGGCTGCCCGCCAGTGGGCTGGCCATAATCTGCCTGTTGAGGATCCTTTAAGGGAGGATGTCGTGGAGGTCCTCGTTCCCCGCAGCGTACACCGTTCAGTCTTGGGAGGATTGATCTTGGCCGGCCTTGCGCCCCGGTTTATCTCTGATACATGGGATGCAGAATGGAGCATTCCCCTGCCTCCTTCACCGGATGCCTGGCAGGCCGCTGCGGCCGAGTCTCATGCCTTGGCAGCTTATTTCGATACATATCCCAATTACTATGGAATAGCAGGGCATTTGGACAAAACCGCGGATCTTGCAGCTGGTGGGGACAAGCTGTTGTTGGTGGATGAAGCCCACGGGGCCCATTTCCGGTTTCATCCTAGTCTACCGCCCACCGCCCTTAGTCTTGGCGCAGATGCTTCCGCCCAAAGTGCCCATAAGGTGCTGGGGGTTTTGACCCAGGCGTCCATGCTGCATGTTAATAATGAAGAGCTGGCTGCGTTGATGCCCCAAGTTCTCGGCATACTGCAAAGTACAAGCCCATCCTTCTTGCTCTATGCCTCGTTAGATGCGGGACGCCGGCAGATGGCTCAGACCGGGAAGCAGCTGTGGCAGAGGGGGTTGGAATTATCCAGCAGTGCCCGGGAAAGGATTAACCGGATACCGGGATTACAATGTTTAGGAGAGGAAATACTGAATAAGCCCGAAGTGAGATTCTGGGATCCCACCAAATTGCTGATTAGAGTTGATGGATTAGGCTTAAGTGGCTCTGAAGCCGAAGCAAGGCTTAGGGCAAAAGGTATTCAGGTGGAGCTGGCGGGCCTCAATCATGTCCTGGCTTTAATCGCTATCGGTGATGGCCCGGAGGAAGTGGGAGCACTGGTGAGAGCTCTGGAGGAGCTGGCGAGGGAAGAGAACAGCTGCAGACAAAGTGCTCCGGCAAAGTTGTCCCAACTGCCCCGACCAGGAGAGATGCTTTTGTCTCCTCGGCGGGCGGTCTTATCTCCACGGAAGGAGATGGAGCTTGCCGCAGCTGAGGGGGAAATTGCTGCTGAAGCTGTGCTGCCGTATCCGCCGGGAATTCCCGTCTTGGTGCCGGGAGAGAAGATAACCGCTGAGAGTATAGACTTCTTGCAGGGGTGCCGCCGGAAGGGTATTGAAGTAAGAGGCTGGGCCAATACCAGCAGGGAGACAATCTGGGTGGTGGATATAGATTGAATAAGCAAACAGAGATTGTTGACGACTTGGATCGTCTGTTAGAGGTCTTGCCCCAGTTCGTTCGGGAGACCCTGGAGGAACAGGGGAGTTTTGACAACCTGATCGAAGTCGTATTGGATTTGGGAAGAAGGCCGGAAGCCCGCTATTCCACCGGGTTCGTCTATCTTGCCGATAATGAAATCAACCGAGAACATATTGATACAGTGCTGAAGCGGGTTGGAGAATTCGGACTGGATAATAGGGCGGGTATAGAGAGAACACTGCACAGAATTTCGGCCATCCGCAACCGCCAAGGTGAGATTATCGGACTGACCTGCCGGGTGGGTAGGGCCGTCTTTGGTACCATCGATATCATCAGAGACGTTATTGAAACCGGTGCCAGCATCCTGCTGCTCGGCAAACCAGGGGTTGGAAAAACCACCATGCTCCGGGAAATTGCCCGGGTCTTGGCCGATGAGTTCCTGAAACGGGTGGTAATCGTAGATACGTCCAATGAGATCGCCGGCGATGGAGATATCCCCCATCCAGCCATCGGTCGTGCCCGCCGAATGCAGGTCCCCCGTCCAGCTGATCAGGCAGCGGTGATGATCGAGGCCGTGGAGAACCACATGCCTGAAGCTATTGTTATTGATGAAATTGGCACAGAGGCAGAGGCTCAAGCCGCCCGAACCATCGCCGAACGGGGTGTACAGCTCATCGGTACAGCCCACGGCATTACCCTAGACAATCTTGTACTCAATCCTACACTATCTGATCTCATCGGAGGGATCCAGGCTGTCACCCTAGGAGACGAAGAGGCACGCCGCCGGGGGACCCAGAAAACAGTGCTGGAGCGAAAGGCGCCTCCTACATTTGATGTGGTGATTGAGATTCAAAGTACCCAGCGGCTTGCGCTTCACCACGATGTGGCGAAAACCGTTGATTTGCTCCTGCGGGGTGTAGAGCCCCGTCCAGAGATCCGGGAGCGGTCAGCAGCAGGGGAGATTAAAGTTGTTCAAGAAAGCGACTTGGATGAACTTCATTTTGGAGAAACCAGAGAAGTAAATGTCAATTCGGCATCCTTTCTTGCCAAATCTTCAGTTCCCAAGGCTATGCGGGTGTTTCCCTATGCCGTGAGCCGCAATCGGCTGGAGAAGGCCATTGCCGAAGCAGGGGTGCCCCTCAGACTTACCAATGATTTATCACAGGCAGATCTTGTTCTGACTATAAAGGGCCAGTATCGAAAGATGCCCAAGAGGCTGCGGGAAGCGGAGGCTAGGGGAAAGCCGGTATATGTGCTCCGCAGCAATACCAAAGCCCAGATGCAGGAGTTTGTCACCAATCTTGCAAATGACGAAGAAGCTCAGGCTCTGATGGAAGCCGAACAAGCTGTTCATCAGGTACAGCTCTTCTCTCAACCAGTTGAGCTTTCACCTCAGAATGCCTATATTCGCCGGCTGCAGCATCAGCTGATCGAGAAGTTCAAACTGCAGTCTACCAGTGTAGGAGACGAACCGGATCGGAGGGTGAAGGTTCTGCCAGTTGATTTATCCAGTGAAATAAGGTGAAATGTATATGGGACCGACTTTTATTACTCTCGAGGGGCCAGATGGTTCTGGAAAATCGACACAGGCGGTGCTGCTGGCCGAAAGGTTAAGGCAGATGGGGCTGCCGGTGGTCTTGACCCGGGAACCTGGAGGCACATCGGTGGGACGAAAGCTGCGAGAAATACTCTTGGATCCAGATGTTGAGTTATCGGTGATGACCGAGGTCTTGCTCATGGCTGCTGATCGAGCTCAGCATGTTCAAGAGGTGATCAAGCCTGCTCTGGAGAATAATATGGTCGTAGTCTGTGACCGGTATGTTGACTCCAGTTTGGCATACCAAGGATTCGGCCTCTTGGGTGAGATGAGCCAAGTCAAAGCAATCAACGAGGCGGCTATTGAAGGTGTATGGCCGGATTTAACAATCCTCTTGGATGTGGAGCCTGAAGTTGGCCTTAGAAGGCACAGGCAGGCTGCCTCCGAGGCGGGAAGGTCCGCCTGCTCAGGTCGAACCAATGGGTTGGACAGGATTGAGCAGCGGGATCTTAAGTTTCACCAAAGGGTTCGAGATGGATATCATGTATTGACAAAGCTATATGCCCAACGATTTGTTGTCATCGATACTACAGGACTAGAGATAGAGACAGTAGCCCAGAAGGTTTGGAAGGCCGCGGCACAGCGGCTTAGAATTGCCCATGAATGATTGCAGCTTTGCCCAGCAGGGGAGGGGAAAGGCCCATGAAATTGATTATTGCCATAGTACAGGATCAAGATGCCAATAGACTGCTGGAGAGACTGTTAGACAATGGAATAGGTGCCACTAAACTAGCTAGTACCGGAGGGTTTTTGAAGGTAGGCAGTACAACGCTGCTGATCGGAGTTGAAGAGAATCAGGTGGAAGAAGTTCTTGACCATCTCCGGGAAACCTGTAAGGCCCGCAAACAGTTGGTCACTCCACTAGCAGCTGTAGGTAGATCCATCAGTGCCTTTATGCCTCAGCCGGTAGAGGTCAAAGTCGGTGGAGCGACTGTGTTCATTTTGGATGTAGAGCGATTTGAAAAAATTTAGTGTACAGCATCTTGGGGGGAGAGGAAGCGCAGCTGCCCGGGGGGCGGCTTGTGCCCGCGCATGAAAATCCGTGCTAGGAAAGAAGGAGCATTAGGGCGAGATATACCGTCAGGAAAGTCCGCCGCTGCATCCCGCGTATCGCTGCGTCATTCGCCGTTTCTGACAGCTCTGCAAGAGACTATGGATGAGCGGGATGAGGAGTCCCTGGCCCGTTCCTTTGCTGCCATCGATGAAGCAGCCGAGGCTCTGCGCCGTTCGGTAACTTTGCGAAATTTGAAGAGGTATAAAGAGCTTGTGCGGGAATTCATTCGCATGTTGACCGCGAGAGCCTATGCTGTCCAGCGGGAAGCCGGATTTGATCGATATGGGCATCGACGGCTTTATACCATTGTGGCCAAGATTGATGCTGAGTTGGAAGCCTTAACCCGTGAGGTCATGGAGGCACAGTCGGATCAAATAGACTGGGTTAGTCGACTTGATGAGATCAGAGGTCTACTTCTAGATATATATAGTTAGTATGGCTGTTGGGCTGCGCCGGAGGAGGACAAACCAGTATGCAGGGATTTGATAGTCTAATGGGGCAGGAGACATTGGTCCAGCGGCTGCAGCAAGCTATTATCTCCGGGCGGGTGGCCCACGCTTACTTGATTACCGGTGCATTAGGCTCCGGCAAGAAAAGCTTGGCCACAGCCTTCGCCCAGGCCCTTTTCTGTACTGAGCAGCCCGGGAATGCCTGCGGGACTTGCCTGGATTGCCGCCGGGTTGAGGCCGGCAATCATCCAGACATGACAATCATAGAGCCTGACGCAGGCAAGATAAAGATTGACCAGGTCAGGAGACTTAAAGAACGGTTTGCTCTACAGGCCTACGAAGGTAGTTGGAAGGTAGGCATAGTTGTTGGGGCCGAAACCATGACCGTGGAGGCGGCCAACAGTTTGCTGAAACTGTTGGAAGAACCCAGCGGTCAAGCTGTAATTATGCTTCTCAGTACAAGTCCTTCAATGCTGCTGCCAACTATAGTGTCCCGCTGCCAGAGAATCACAATGAAGCGCATCCCCCGTCAACTGATAGCTTCTTTCTTGGAAAGGGAATACGGGCTTTTTCCGCAGACGGCTGCGGTTGTTGCTGGTTTGGCAGATGGCCGCCTGGGACAAGCTAAGGAATTTGCCAAAGGGGAAAGCTTAGCTCGAATAGACCAGATCCTTTCGGGGCTGGCCAACCGGGAAGGCCGGGGCTTGGAAGCTTTGAGGCTGGCAGCCAAACTGGATGCCGAGCCTGAAGCAGTTGAGTTCACCCTGCAAATTCTAGCTACCTGGCTGAGGGATATGCTGTTATTGGCATCGGGCTGTTCCCGGGATATGATTGTGCATCAAGATCGCTACGATGAGCTGCGGGAGCAAAGCAGGCTGTACTCTCCATCAGCAATTATGCAGGCTATTTGGCAAATTGAAGATGCTGCCCGGGCCCTTAGGGCCAATGCCAACAGGCGGCTAACCCTCGATGCATTATTCTATCAGTTGGCTGATTTGAATTCTTCTTCCCGAGCGAGTGAGGTTTATAAATATGGTAAAAGTAGTGGGAGTTAGATTTAAGCATGCGGGCAAGATCTATTACTTTGACCCGGGCGATATTGAACTGACTGCCGGTGACCCTGTCATCGTGGAAACTGTCAGGGGAATAGAGTACGGACAGGTTGTTGTTGCACCCAAAGAAGTGGAGGAGAGTGATGTCGTTCAGCCTCTTAAGCAGGTCTTGCGCCGGGCAACAGAAGAAGATATGGAGATTTTGGCGGAGAATGCTGAGAAAGAACGCTCCGCCTTTCAGATAGGCTTAGAGAAAATTGAAAAGCATGGTCTACCCATGAAGCTGGTGGATGTAGAATATACCTTCGATAACAGTAAAGTAATCTTCTACTTCACCGCGGATGGTCGGGTAGATTTCCGTGAATTGGTAAAGGATTTGGCCAGTGTTTTCCGGACCCGGATTGAGCTTAGGCAGATAGGCGTTAGAGATCAGGCTAAGATGCTGGGAGGTCTAGGCCCCTGCGGACGGCCCTTGTGCTGTGCCACCTTCCTGGGGGACTTCGAACCGGTTTCCATCAAGATGGCCAAAGAACAGAATTTGTCCCTTAATCCCAGCAAGATTTCCGGCATTTGCGGGAGATTAATGTGCTGTCTTAAGTACGAAGCCGAGGTGTACAAGGCTGAGAAGGAAGATGGCCAGCCGGAGGCCGGCGAGGCGGGGCTTGAGGAACCGATGATGGAAGGCGCCTGTGCATGTGGAGAGTGCGCAGGATGTGCATTTGTGGATGCTGCAGTAGAGGAAAGCGAAACCCGAGATGAATTAGAGGAAAGCGACCCTCAGGCTGAGGAGGACCTTGAAGAGACTCCAGTTCAGGAGGATGAAGAGGGTGAGGCTGCAGCACCTATTAAGGAGGACAACGCCCAAGACGGCTCATCGACCTCTAAGTCGAAGGGCAGTCGCCGCCGCAAGCGCCGTTACCGCCGTCCCCGTAAACGGGGGAAGAAGGACGATAGAAACCAAAGCCGGGGCAATGAGAAAAAATGAGGTGGGCTTATGAGCCGCAGGGCTTTAGGGCATCATGTTTATATCGTTGAGTGCTGTGACGGAACGCTCTATACCGGGTATACAAGGGACCTGGAGCAGCGGCTCAAAGCCCATAATCAAGGGAAAGGAGCAAAATACACCAGGGCACGGCGGCCTGTGCGTCTAGTGTACTGGGAAAGCTGTGAAAGCAGAAGTGCCGCCCTGAAACGGGAACGCCAGATAAAGGCCCAATCCAGGGAAGTTAAGCTCCAGCTGATCCAAGGACAAGGTCTAGAAGTGGCGGTACCATAGGAGAGATATCGGTGACACAGGGTTACGGAAAATTGTTTGTCTGTGCCACTCCTATTGGCAATCTGGAGGATATCACTTTGAGGGCACTTCGGATCCTCCGGGAGGTTGATCTGATTGCGGCAGAAGACACCCGGAGGACCCGCCAGCTCCTTGCCCACTTTGATATCCACACTCCCCTGATTAGTTATCATCAGCATAATACAGCCTCTAGGATTCCCGAGCTGATCCAACGGCTGAAGTCGGGGGAGAATATTGCGGTGGTATCCGATGCCGGCACCCCGGGAATTTCTGATCCTGGACAGGAACTAATACAGGCAGCTATCCAGGAGGATTTATCTATTGTCCCTGTACCCGGCCCCAGTGCCGTGATTACTGCCTTGGTGGCTGCTGGATACGATACTAATGCCTTTGTCTTTGGGGGCTTCATCCCCCGAAGCCGTCGGGGCAAAAGGGAAGCACTAGAGCAAGTTGCGAGGGAGCCTCGAACTACAGTGCTCTATGAGACCCCCCATCGGCTGCTGGATACTTTGCGGCTGTGTGCAGAGGTTATGCCTGAGCGGGACATGGCAGTTTGCCGGGAACTGACTAAGGTACATGAAGAGGTTGTGAGGGGGAAACCGTCTTTCCTCTTAGAGCACTTTGAGGAAAACAGCCCTAGAGGTGAATTTGTCCTGGTGTTCTCCGCGGTGGACGAAAGCAGTATTCCATCGGCTGTTGAGGAACCAGGGGAGGAGCTCACCATTGAAGAGAGGTTAGTGGAGCTCTTAGAGCAAGGGTATGATAAAAAAACCGCCATCAAGACTGTGGCGCAGGAGCGGGGGATTCCAAAGCGGGAGGTCTACAGCGCCGCCATAAACCTTCCCGCATCGCCGCCGAAATAAGGTTAGGCCTGGGCAGGCCTTAGGATGCGCTGCCCATCTGGGCAATGCACTGGGAGCATACATATTTGTGTTTGAACGCCGTTATCTCTTCGGTGTTGCCGCAGAAAACGCAGGCGGCTTGGTATTTTCGCAGGATAATTTTATCTCCTTCGACGAATATTTCGAGGAGATCTTGTTTGTCGATTTGCAGTGTGCGCCGCAGTTCTATAGGGATCACGATTCGGCCTAAGTTGTCCATCTGGCGCACTATTCCGGTAGACTTCATCTTCTTGCCACATCCTTTAAGACACAAGTCTACATATTCACAGGGAAAAGTATACAGAGTCCCAGAAAGCAAGTCAACCTCTTTCTTGTAAGGAACTGCTTTGGGAGGAGGCATGAGAGTTAGATGAATCTGCGGATCATTGGAAGGAGCTCTCCCTACGCTGGGCCGGGAGAAGCAGG
>JAAYGR010000142.1 GCA_012727675.1 Bacillota bacterium | reverse complement strand
GACCGGGAATCACAACTGCGTCCCTGGATGCCTTGGCCGAAGAATTTATTCGCGATCACAATGCAATACCGGCCTTCAAGGGCTATAATGGTTATCCGGCCTCTATCTGTGTTTCGGTAAACGAAGAAGTAGTGCACGGAATACCAGGGGCACGAGTACTGAAGGGCGGGGATATCGTCAGTATCGACATCGGAGTGGTTGTTGACGGGTTTTATGGCGATATGGCCCGCACTTACCCGGTAGGAGAGATCTCCGAAGAGGCAAAGCGGCTGATTTCAGTGACGGAGACCGCCTTGAAGAAGGGTATTGCGGCTGCTGTGGTTGGCAACAGAATATCGGATATTGGGCATGCGGTGCAGAGCTGCGTTGAGGCCCATGGTATGTCTGTCGTCAGGGATTTCGTCGGACATGGCATAGGTCGAAACATGCACGAAGAGCCGCAGATTCCCAACTTCGGCCGACCTGGATATGGGCCGCGCCTGAAACCAGGCATGGTTCTAGCCATAGAGCCGATGGTCAATGTCGGGGGCTGGGAGGTTGTAGTTCTCTCTGACAACTGGACAGTTGTCACAGCTGATCGAAGCCTATCAGCCCATTTCGAGGACACCGTTGCCGTCACAGAAGGGGGTCCCCTTGTATTGACTCAAGCGTAGCTCGATGCAGTTTAGGAGATGTTTCAGAGGTAGGCAAGGAGTCAGGTGAAGGGGAGGGAAGCTTTGTGGATGCCCAGTTAGGGCAGCTCGTCACATCGACGGCGGGCAGAGACTCGGGCCGACAGTTCCTGATAGTTGGTTTTAATGGAGATCGGGTACTGATCGCCGATGGAGACCTGCGGTCTGTAAAACGGCCAAAACCGAAGAACATTCGGCATATATGTCTGCATTCAGTGGTGGCAGAAGAGATCCGCACCAAACTGGCAGCCAGTATTCCGGTCAGTGATGCCGAGATCAGGACCGCATTGGAGGGGTTGCAAGATTATGGTGAGGAGGTTGACTGACAGTGGCCAAACAGGATGTCATCGAAGTAGAAGGCACGGTGGTTGAGCCTTTGCCGAATGCTATGTTTCGGGTCGAGCTGGAAAATGGCCATAAGGTTCTTGCCCATATTTCTGGCAGAATGCGGATGAACTTTATCCGTATATTGCCCGGTGACAAGGTAACGGTAGAGCTTTCACCCTACGATCTTAGTCGTGGTCGTATAACGTACCGAAAAAAATAGAGGGGGTGCTGGCAGTGAAGGTCAGGCCAGCGGTAAAGCGGATTTGCGAGAAATGCAAGATCATTAGACGCAGAGGACGGGTTATGGTAATTTGCGAAAATCCTAGGCATAAACAGAGACAGGGTTAACGTGGGAGGTGAAGGCAGATGGCACGCATAGCCGGAGTAGATATACCGAGAGATAAGCGGGTAGAGATAGCTCTCACCTATATATACGGGATCGGCCGCGCAAGGTCCAAGGAGATCCTGGCGAAAGCTAGCGTAAACCCTGATACGAGAGTCCGGGACCTAACAGAGGACGAGGTCAACCGGCTGCGGGAGATCATCGATCGGGATTATGTTGTCGAGGGCGATCTGAGGCGAGAGGTAGCTCAGAATATTAAGCGCCTTATGGATATAGGTTCGTATAGAGGCTATCGGCATCGCAGGGGGCTGCCGGTTCGGGGGCAGCGGACCAGGACAAATGCCCGCACCCGTAAGGGTCCGAGACGGGCGATCGGCGGCAGGCGCCGTTAAGGAAGGAGGGCGACTTTGAATGGCTAGACAAAGAAGGGCAGCAAGAACCCGCAGACGGGAGCGGAAGAATGTTCCCAGCGGAGTAGCCCATATTCGTTCAACCTTTAACAATACCATTGTGACCATCACTGACAAGCAGGGCAACGTCATCTCTTGGGCAAGTGCAGGCCACATGGGCTTCAAGGGTTCCCGCAAGAGCACTCCCTTCGCAGCCGGATTGGCGGCCGAGAGTGCAGCTAAGGCAGCTATGGAGCACGGCATGCGGGAAGTAGAAGTATACGTCAAGGGCCCGGGGGCTGGACGGGAAGCGGCCATCCGCTCACTGCAGGCTGCTGGTTTGGATGTAAACT
>JAAYGR010000141.1 GCA_012727675.1 Bacillota bacterium | reverse complement strand
GCCCTCCTGATTGCTTTGTGTGTCCTCCCGCAGAGGCTTACACGCCACAACCAGAGTCCAGGCTCCCTATGTTATGGTGTTGGCTCATAACATAGTCAGATTGACCACGCACACGGTAGGGCAAGAACCCCGATTGATGAAGCGTTTTCGGCCTGTTCCTTACTGCAAACTCATAATACCATAGAACCTTACTAGGTGCAAGTCAGGATTCCGTACAGAAAGTATCATTTTCGCTCCTTTTTCTTGAAGGGATGGTTCTCTTTACCATCCCTTCGGCCGAGGATCACCTATCCTCATCCTGGTCCATAGATTTCACCCGTTTTTCTGCTTCCGGGGTCAGACGGATATGGAGCTCCCGCAGCTGGCTGTCCATGGCAGGTGCCGGTGCATCGGTCATTAGATCCTGCGCGCTGGCAGTCTTGGGAAATGCGATTACATCCCGGAGGGAGCTCTTCTTAGACAGCAGCATCACCAATCGATCGAAGCCGTATGCAATGCCGCCGTGGGGAGGAGTGCCGTAATCAAAGGCCTCTAGGAAGAAACCGAATCTGCGCTCTGCCTCCTCCCTGGTAAAGCCCAGGGCAGCAAACATCTTCTCCTGCACCTCCCGGCGGTGAATCCTGATGCTACCACCGCCAAGTTCAGTACCGTTCAGCACCATATCATAGGCCTGGGCCCGGGCCCGGGTTGGCTCTGTATCCAAAAGCTCCAGATCCTCAGGCAAAGGTGCGGTAAAGGGATGATGGGCTGCCTCCCAGCGACCCTCGGTCTCATTGTACTCAAAGAGCGGCCAGTCGATCACCCACAACAGGTCCCAAGTATCATGATCAATGAGCCCCAGCTTCTCACCCAAGTACAGGCGCAGGCGGCCCAAGACATCGGAACACACCTTGTACTCATCTGCTACGAAAATCAATAGATCGCCTGGTTTAGCCTCCATGGCAGCAAACAGTTCGGACAGCTCATCAGCACTGAAGAACTTGGAGATACCGCCTCTGCCGCCTTCTTCTGTGACAATCAGCCATGCCAGCCCCTTGGCGCCGTAGGATGAAGCTAAATCCACTAGTTCATCGATTTCTCTCCGGGTGAACTTCTCACCGGCACCTTCTACATTGATGCCCTTTACTACGCCGCCGCCTTGGACGGTCTGGCTAAATACTCGAAAACCGGTATCCTTCACCACCTGGGAGACATCCTGAAGCTCCAGCCCAAACCTGGTATCCGGCTTATCCGAACCATACCTGTCCATGGCCTCTTGGTAGGAAAGGCGCCGCAGGGGCAGCTCCAGCTCAACACCTAGGACCTCCTTGAACAGGAATGCAATCAAGCCCTCATTTACAGCCATGACATCATCCCGGTCCACAAAGGCCATTTCTATATCCAGCTGAGTGAACTCAGGCTGCCTGTCTGCCCGCAGGTCTTCATCACGGAAACAGCGAACAATCTGGAAATAGCGGTCCATTCCCGCCATCATCAACAGCTGTTTGAAAAGCTGGGGAGATTGGGGCAGGGCATAAAACTCCCCAGGCTGTACCCGGCTGGGCACTAGAAAATCCCTAGCTCCTTCAGGGGTACTTTTGGTCAGCATAGGAGTCTCAATCTCCCAGAAACCCTGGGCATCGAGGAAATCCCGGGCCAGCTTCGCTATCCGGTGGCGAAGGGCCAATGTCTCCTGCATTTCAGACCGTCGCAGGTCTAAATACCGATACCTTAACCGGAGGGCCTCATCTACCCCAGTGTGGCTGTCGACGGCAAAGGGCGGGGTTTTGGCAGCGTTGAGTACTTCCAAATTCTCAGCATAAATCTCCACAGCCCCTGTTTCTAGATTGGGGTTTTCCATCCCCGGCAGGCGGCCCCGAACCTTGCCTTCCACCCTGATTACGAACTCGCTGCGGAGCCTTTCTGCTTCAGCAAAAGACTGGGGCTGGATTATCTCCGGATTGAAGACCACCTGCACAAGCCCTGTCCGATCCCTGAGATCGACGAAGATCACTCCGCCGTGATCCCGCCTTCTATGTACCCAACCGCAGACAACTACTGTTTCATCTATATGGTTGCTCCGTAATTCTCCACAATAATGGGTTCTCTCAAAACTCATGCTGTCACTCCTCCGCTCCCTGGCAGCTGTTAGCGGCCAACTGCTCCTTCAGCCAGTCCTTTAGGTCATCCAAAGGGACTTCCTCCTGACGGCCGCTCTCCATGTGGCGAACCATCGCCTTGTTTTCTCTTAGTTCATCTTCACCGATAATAACAGTCCACACAGCATTGAGCCTATTGGCCGCCTTCATCTGGGCCCTCAGGCTCCTATCTAAGTAGTCCATTTCTGCGCCTATTCCAGCCCGCCGCAGGCCGAAAACCAAATCCACTACTGCTCTGCGGGTCTCCCCTAAACCGGCAACATATACTGCTGTACCACTGGTGACCGGCGGCTCCCAGCCTCTGTCCTCCAATGTCAAAAGCAGCCGCTCCATACCGGCAGCAAAGCCCACAGCCGGCACCGACGGACCGCCGACCTCCTCGATGAGACCGTCATAGCGTCCCCCGCCGGCTACTGCAGACTGGGCACCCAGTCCAGAATAGACGATCTCAAAAACCGTCTTGGTGTAGTAATCAAATCCCCGCACCAAATTGTGATTGATGACGTAGGGAATCTCCAATAGCTCAAGATAATCCTGCACAGCCTGGAAGTGATCCTTGCATTCGGAACACAGAAAATCCAGAATGGGCCTAAGACCGACCTTGACCCGATTGCAGCTCTCGTCTTTACAGTCCAGCACCCGCAAGGGATTCCGCTCCAGCCGGCGCTGGCAGTCAGCGCACATCTCATCCATTCTTGGCTTCAAGGTATCGATCAAATAGGAGCGGTATTCACCCCGGCACTGGGGACAGCCTATGCTGTTGATCTCTACCTGTACATCATCAAGCTCCAACCGCCGGAAAAGCTCCACAGGAATGGCGATCATCTCTGCATCGACCGCCGGGTCCTGGGTCCCCAGGGCTTCAGCTCCAAACTGGTGGAACTGCCTGGACCTGCCGGCCTGGGGCCGTTCGTATCTAAACATGGGGCCGATGTAATATAACTTCACCGGCTGGGGCTCTCCATACATTTTGTGCTGCAAGTATGCCCTAACAACCGGTGCAGTACCCTCCGGTCTAAGGGTAAGGCTGCGGCCGCCCCTATCGACAAAGGTGTACATTTCCTTTTCTACAATATCCGTTGTCTCACCTATACCCCGTTGAAACAGCTCCGTTTCTTCAAACATGGGGGTGCGGATTTCTTCATATCCGAAGAGCTCAAAAATCTCAGCCAGCTGCTCTTCGATATACCGCCAAATTCTGCTCTTCTTTGGTAGCACATCTTCGGTGCCCCGAGGAGTTCTTGCCAGCAAATCCAACACATCCCTTTCTTCAGCGTGCAAAGTTTCATCCTCGACTGTCGGCATTACCAGTATGTATAGGAAGAGTGGCGGTTACCCGCCACTCCGGCCAGCATGTTCAAAGTCAGCATCCTCAGCCCTTACTCATCAGCTGGCGGCTCTTCAGCGCCGTCGGCACCGCCGGCCTGCGGCTCCTCTGTCTCTACCGATTCAGCTTCCGCCTGATCAGCGTCTGCCTCCGGCTGGGACTCTTCACTAGCCTGCCGCATTTCCTCAAAGGCCTTGTTGATGGCTAGAATCTTTTCCTCTTCCTCCTTCACCAGTTCCTCTTCGCCCATCTGCTGATAAGCGCTGAGAAGCTGGAGGTGAAAAAGCATATCCATGGGGGCCGCTTCGGATGCCTGTTTATATGCCTCCACAGCCTTTTCCTGATTCCCCTGCTCCTGGTAGATCATACCTACCACCATCCAAAGCTCAGGGTCGGTTTCGGCTATCTTGGCAGCCGCCTCGTAATGCTCAAGGGCGAGGTCTATCTCATCCAGCCGCTCATAGGCTTGTGCCAGGGACGAGTGGAGATAAGGATCGGAATCATTGTCCTTTAGTGCCTCCTGGTAGGCAGCGACAGCTTCCTGGTAAGATCCTTCCAGCATCAGCTTATGGCCCAGTATGGCTGGATCTTTGATTTCAATCTTTGCTGCCGCCTTCACCTCGGCAAACCACTCATTCAGCCGCTCCCGATTTTTCTCCTGTACAAGCTTCTGCCTAAGCTCTTCCTTAGCCTGCTCAAATTCTTCTCCTTCGGCTTCCTTCCGGTCGGTAACCTGAATAATATGATACCCGAACTGGCTTTCTACCGGGCCTACAATCTCACCAACCGCCGCGGCAAAAGCAGCTTTCTCAAAGGGCTCTACCATTCTGCCCCGGCCGAACCAGCCCAGTTCACCGCCAACTGCCCCACTGCCGGGATCGTCGGAATGCTCCTTGGCAAGGTCAGCAAAGTCAGCGCCGGCCTGTAGTTCCTCCATAAGCTGCTCTGCCTGCCGCAGGGCTGCTTCCCGGGCCTCATCGGTGTCATCTGCCGGCCTAATCAATATATGTCTAGCATTTACCTCTTCAAAGGCTGCCTTAATGTCTGCCTCTGAAACCTGAACGTCCTTGACAACCTCTTCCTGGAGCTGCTCGATCTTGAGAGAATCCCGAAGCATAGCCTTGAGGGAGGTGGCAGTAAGGCCTGCATTCCTCAAGTCCTCTTCAAAGAGTTCTTTGGAGGAGTAGCTGTCTTGGATGGCTTGGTAGCGCTCGTTGACCGCTGCCTCTTCCACCTTGATCTTGGCATTCTCTGCCGCCTGGAAGAGCAGCTGTTGATTGATTAGCTGATCCAAGGCATAGTACTGAATCTGACCCAGCATCTGCCCGGAAATGGGCTGTCCGTACAACTGCTGCTGCTGCAAGATATTAAAATAAATCTGGTAAAAGGCCGTATAGGGGATTGGAGTGCCGTTAACAACTGCTACAGCAGCGGTTGCAGTGCTTCCAAAGAGGCTTGTCCCACCAGCATAAAGCATGCCGCCAATAAAGGCGATGGCTATAATAGCCACTATCACCTTGGTACCTTTTCGCATTCGAGCAAACATCATTTTTTTACTCCCCCCGCTCTTGTCAAAGAAAAAGACAGATTTATTGTATGTCATCCCCTAGTCACTGTCAACCAAAGTGAAAGCCAGCAGTGCTAGAGTCTGCCAGTCAGGAAGGGGTTGTTTTGCTTTTCTGCCCCCAACGTGCTGGCGGGTCCATGGCCAGGGTAAATCATCGTCTCTGGAGCCAAGGGCAGGATAACTTCGTTGAGGGACTTCATCAGGACCTCCCAGGATGAGCCGGGGAAGTCAACTCTGCCCACGGAACCGGCAAACAGGGTATCTCCTGTAAAAAGCACATCTCCGACTTTGAGGCAGATGCCCCCGGGGCTGTGTCCCGGCGTGTGGAGAACCTCAAACTCAAGGCCTGCAAGCTCCAGAACCTCCCCACCGGAAAGCAGGACATCAGCTGGTGGACTTACCACCGGCCCAAGGCCTGCCCACTGGGACAAATTAGCCGCTGCATCCTGGAGGCACGGCGCATCACCCCGGTGGATGTAAAGGGGTGCCGTGGTGGCTTCCTTCAGCGCACCATTGGCGCCGATATGGTCAAAATGACCGTGGGTATTGATGATCCCCTCTAGCTTAAGGTTTCTCTCCTCTAAAGCTCCAAGAATAACTTCAACATCATCTCCGGGATCGATGACGACGGCCCGGCCTTCTCGGCTGACCAGATAGCAGTTAACTGCAAGCTCACCAACTATAAGCAGCGTAATCTCCATATCACATCTCCCGATAGACTTCCATTGTTCAACCGCTGTTCTTTCTACTTTGTTTGGGGCCTTGCCGACTCCGACTCCACCAACAAGGTCACCGGACCGTTGTTTTCCAAGGAAACATTCATCATGGCCTGAAACCGGCCGGTTGCCGTCTTTACCCCCAGTCTCTCCATTTCTTGAACAAAGAGATTATAAAGGGCTTCGGCCCGATCCGGAGGTGCTGCCTTATCGAAGCTTGGCCGCCGGCCCCGGCGGCAGTCGCCGTATAGCGTAAACTGAGAGACAATCAGCGCCTCCCCGCCGGTATCCAAGAGCGACAGGTTCATCTTGCCCTCTCCATCATCGAAGATCCGCAAGTTAGCACTCTTTTGGGCCAGCCACTGGGCATCCCACTCCGTGTCATCCCCTGCAACCCCTAGGAGAATCACCATCCCGGCTCCTATGGAGCCGATTACTTCACCTTCTACTGCGACTTCTGCCTTGTTCACCCGTTGAATTAATGCTCGCACAGTAACTCTAACCTTTCTCACCGCTGGTTAATTTACGTCGGCCTTGCCCTCTGCACATCCACCACGCCCTCCACTCTCCTTAACCTCCGCATGATGTCATGCATGTGATCCACATCGTGGATAGTCACCACCAGGTTGATCAGGGCGGTTCTGTGGTCAGTTGTCCGGGCATTGACCGATTCTATATAGGTCTTGGTTTCAGCAATGGTATTCATAATTGAAGCCAATAGATGGGTCCGATCTACGGCCTCAATAGCTAGTTCCACCGGATATGATGAATCCTCGTGGGTATTCCACTGCACATCGATTCGCCGCTCCGGCTCCTCTGCCAAAGCGGCTACATTGGGACAATCCACCCGGTGTACCGAAACACCTCTACCTCTGGTGATATACCCCACGATCTCATCACCGGGAACTGGATTGCAGCATTTGGAAATCCTCACCAACATGTTGTTCATGCCCTTGACGGTAATTCCCAAAGGTGCCCGGCCTCGCCTTGCGGTCCGGGAATTGTTGGGCGGGGGCAGCTTCGGGGCCGGCTCTGCAATCCCCTCCTGTTCCGCAAGCTTGGTAATTACCTGCCGAGCCAAAATCTTGCCGTAACCGACGTTCCCCAAAAGGTCTTCACGGTTGGCTAACCCGTAACGCTTCGCCAAATCATTAAGGGCATCGTTCTTAAGAAGCTCACCGGCATCATAGCCCTGCTTGCGGCATTCCCGCTGCAGAAGCTCCAGCCCCTTTTCCACACTCTCCTCCCGCTGCTGCTCTTTGAACCAAGCCCGAATCTTGCTCCTGGCTTTAGAGGTTTTCACAAAGCCAAGCCAATCTTGACTTGGGGAGGGAGTTTTGGAAGTCAAGATCTCGACAAACTCGCCGTTGTTGAGCTGGTAGTCAAGGGGAACAATCCGGCCGTTGACCTTGGCACCGATGCACCTTAGACCTACATCTGTGTGAACACTGAAGGCAAAATCCACCGGCGTGGAACCCGCAGGCAAGTTCTTCACATCGCCTTTCGGGGTAAATACAAAGACCTCATCTTCGAAGAGGTCGATCCTCAGGGTTGCCATAAACTCCTCAGGATCCTTCATTTCCTTCAGCCAATCCATCACCTGCCGCAGCCAGGCGATCTTTTGTTCAAACTCCACTGCCCCCCGCTGCTGCCCTTCTTTATAGAGCCAGTGGGCGGCAATACCCTTTTCAGCAATCCGGTGCATATCCCAGGTGCGGATTTGAATCTCAAAGGGATCGCCTTTAGGACCGATTACGGTGGTGTGGAGGGATTGATTCATGTTGGACTTGGGCATGGCGATATAGTCTTTGAAGCGCCCCGGTACCGGCTTCCACAGAGTATGAACTATCCCCAAGACCGCATAGCAATCCTTGACGCTGTCTACGATCACCCGAACTGCCAGAAGGTCGTAGATCTCATCAAAAGACTTATTTTGCCTTCGCATCTTTTGATAAATACTGTAAAGATGCTTGGGCCGGCCAGAGATCTCACCGCTGATTCCAAGCTCCGCCAGTCTGTCCCGGAGTGTCTGCATGACGGTCTGCAGTTCACCTTCCCGTTCCTGGCGCTTCTTGGCCACCAAATTGACCAGCTCGTAATAGGCCTGGGGCTCTAGATACCGGAAGGCCAAGTCCTCCATTTCCCACTTGATGCCCCACATACCCAGTCTGTGGGCTAAGGGAGCATAGATCTCAATGGTCTCACGGGAGATCCGCTTCTGGCGGTCCTCAGGCAGGTACCTAAGGGTTCTCATATTGTGCAGGCGGTCGGCCAATTTGATAACCACCACCCGCAGGTCCTCCGCCATGGCCAGAAACATCTTCCTCAGGCTGTGGGCCTGCTGCTCCTCATGGCTCTGGAAGGGAATGCGGGAAAGCTTAGTCACCCCATCGACCAGGAGCAGGATCTCTTCACCGAACCCCTCCGCGATCTCCTCCCGGGTGACATCGGTATCCTCCAGGACATCGTGGAGGAGACCTGCGGCTATGGTGACCGGGTCATATTCAAATTCCGCCAGGATCATGGCCACTTCATAGGGATGCCGGAAATACACATCGCCGGAATCCCGATACTGATTCTGATGGGCCTCCTCTGCCACTGCATAAGCCCGCTCCACGATCTCCAAATCGGCATGGGGACTGTACTGGCTTATGCGGTTTTTCAGTTGCTCAAGTTTCATGATAACCCCACCCGCCGGATATCCCTGACTAACCCCAAACCTCTTCCGGATAATATACGTCAACACTCTTTTCTCAGATTGTCAGAAAAGAGTGTTGAGAGCTGCACAATATGGACCTGCTTTAGTCTTCGTATGTTACTAAAGTAAAGATATCGTAGTCACCAAGTTTCTCCCGACCGTTGAGATAGGCCAGCTCCACCAAGAAGGCGAATCCGGTGATCTCGCCTTTGAGCTTAGTGACCAAATCCGCGGCGGCTGCCATGGTGCCTCCTGTAGCCAACAGGTCATCGACCAAGAGCACCCGCTGTCCCGGCTCAATGGCATCTTTATGAATCTCCAGGGAATCACAGCCGTATTCCAGCTCATAGCTGACTGATTCCGTGTCAGCAGGCAGCTTCCCGGGTTTCCTCACCAAGACAAAGCCTGTTCCCATCTTATAGGCCAAGGGAGCCCCAAGCAGAAACCCCCGGGACTCAACACCAACAATTACATCAACCGGCTTGTCTGCATAGTACTCCGCCATCCGGTCCACCACATACCTTAGGGCGGCACCGTCCTTCAGT
>JAAYGR010000140.1 GCA_012727675.1 Bacillota bacterium | reverse complement strand
TCAAGCAGCCACTTATCCAAAGCCATAGCGAATAACGCGGGGGAAAAGACCGAAGCGCAGCGAGCTTCGCCTGCAGCTTCCTCTGGCAGACCCTTCCATTCAAAAGGCAGCGTATCAGGGCCGTAACAAATAGCCAGTCTAAACAGCTCTTCCGCCATGCCGGTCATAAACTTCTTCCCTGTACCTGTACAGATAGGCTCGTAATAACTGATAAGGCCGTTGGTAGCAAGGCCGCCCAACACAACACTCTTTTCGATCAGCAGCACCCGGGCACCCTCCCGAGCCGCTGCCGCAGCAGCCG
Organism: Bacillota bacterium; assembly: GCA_012727675.1. Lineage (GTDB taxonomy): Bacteria > Bacillota > Limnochordia > DTU087 > DTU087 > DTU087. The sequence goes on along the minus strand of JAAYGR010000140.1, from coordinate 4,618 downwards.
CTGCACCGGCAACCCCGCCGCCGCAAACGATGGTGTCGTACTGGCCTCTTATGGGCGTGTCTATGACTTCTCTAACCGCGTCCCCTTCATTTCTGATCACCGTTGGTACCCTCCCCCTTACCATGAAAGCTATCACTCAAACCTGCTGGACACCCAAGACACACTCTGCAATCGAACGGTCCACTGCTTTAGCTTGTCCTATCCCTTCAGACACACTCCATAATCCAAGATAACCTTCCCATCCTGATCAGGCGTTGTAAAGCGGGGACAGTTATACAGCTCGAAAAACCAAGGTTCATCGGCAATCTGCCAGCCTGCCTGCTGAATCGCAGCTAGGCACATGTTATGTACTTCCTCGCCGTAGAGCTCCCCACCGGGCTTGCCGTAGATCCAGCAGATCCCAATCTCAGCAGCGGGGATATCTAAATACTCGTAACCCTCAGGGACAGGAGTTGCCTCGGGGAATAACGCCCCAATCCAGTATTCGAACTCTTCTACGTACCTCATCCACCCTACGTAGCCACCGCCAATGAACGAATCATCCCCTATCTGCTCCAACGGCTGGAAATAACCTTTCTCAAACCATTCGCACCACCTATGGCTGAACCCTCCGTCTGGGCCCCGATCCGCATCGGTGTATCTCTTACCGATGAGACGAAACGCTGGAAAGCTCTCTTTGAAGACTTTAGTTATCTCGACCACTCTCTAGACCTCCTTCAATGCTAACCCACATACCCATCCCCACCTGGATAGCCATTAACAGCCGCCTGCATGCTTTAGTTGGCCAAAGACGACCATACAGTGCTTGCCACCTCTTATTCTGCCAATGAGGAAATATCCCTTCGAGAAAGTGATGCATCTCTCATGATTGACTGTACAGTTGAGGTTAGTACACTAGAGGAACATCTGGATTAGAAGGGCCTACATGACAGAAACAGTGCAGAAGATATGTGCCCACTCTTTAGAAAGCGATCGGTAAGCAAGGCTAAGGAGTATTCACGAAGTGAGCGAACTCAACGGAAAAGACTCCCGGTTAATCAGCGCCCGGACTGTTTCTTGAAGATCACTGAGATTAGAGCTAGCTCTTGCTGCGATAATTCCTACCCCATCGCGGGCAACACCTGACGCACCAGCTTCTTTCCCATCAGCCGGACACATAATCGATTTGTCACCGGGGTAAACAAGATAAGATCCTCTACACTTCGGCAGGGCATCGCGATAGGCATGCATTTTATGGATATCCTCTGTCTTGGCGGCATCCTCTTCTCCCTTGTTATCCAGCCGAAACTTGGCATCAAAGGCCCACATCCCATCGGGTGTCTCAAGCACGATGTCTGGATAAAGGGACCCCGAGTAGCCTTGAAGTCTAGCGTTGTAACCTACCTTTACCTTTCCGGGAAGCTCAACCCATATGCTGCCAGTCAGAGAGACTTCCGTCAAGTCGTGCTTAACCAACAGAGCCCTGACTATGGATGTATTCAAGACGCTTTCTATCACTTGGCAGATTCGAGTGAATACCCAGTATTCGTAGAGGGTTGCAGCATTCTTCAGCTCTAGTATTCGCTGAAGTTCACGGTTCCACGTTGGTACCGGGGGTAACGTCATCTGCGAATGAAACTTAAGAATCTCCCGATACCCTGCTCTTCGCTGCAGTACTTGTGAGGAAAAGCTCAGCTTTCTTGGTGCCGAAACCTGGCGAAAAAGATCGTATGACAAGAGCCGCCTCAATTCTTCCTGAATCCACGCAGCCTCTTGCCGAAGGTCACTAGTACATCCCTCAGACGTCTTGACCACCTCGACTGCGAGAATCATAGATTCCAATACATAGCGGACAAACTGATTTTCCGGATTGTCCACCGTAAACCTCAGCTGACTAGAAAGCATTGAGCCGGGAAAGTGCCCTTCAAGAGGTTTTCCTTCCAGCTGCATACTCAGAGCGTTTACACTCAGATGGGATCCGGGGACCAACTGCTCGAAATATCGGGTATTCGAGCATATATCCCTAACCGTCATGGAGTCAACTCGACGGGCATGTTCTACCCTCATATACTGCCGCTCCTTGACAAAACTGCCGTGGGGGACAGCCATAATTTGCATGATTGCACCATGCAGCTCCCTTGAACGAAGCAAGTTGCTGATATACACAAGAGTGTGGTAAGCTATCGGCACATCCACCTTATCCAGCAACTCAAAGGATAACCCTGCTCCCTTATGGGAGAAAGGCAGTCTGGAGAGAAAACCCGCTACCTCATCTACTAACCTGCGAAACTCCTCTGCAGTGAGCTTCTTGCTCTCTATCTCCAGTTCTATGGGACCAAGGCGAATACGCCCCACACGATTCACCAGACTCAAGTGGAAAAGCGGCAGGCTATGGTGTTTTTCTAAGAGCGGCGAAGACATCACCCAGTCAGGGATCGGACGTTCATCGAAGTGAAATACAGAATCTGATGGAACACGCAGGATTCCATCACCTCTAGAAGCGCCCTGCTGCTCGAGCTGACAAACCACATCTGCAGCTGCGGAATCATCCACAACTAAACCTCCGGGTGATACCAACATTCTTCGCTCCCCTTTGCCTACTCGATAAAAGATGTAAAACCAACCTGTCCGAGTCGCTTCTGCATGCGCATCAGCTTAGCAATACTCCTCGTACAATAACCTGGCAAGACACCCAACAGGGCATCTATAGGTTCACTAAGCTGTCCTACATTGCCGTGAAGCTTTGGCAGAATCTTCTGCATAACCTGCAGGTCGAAGGCGAGAGGCAGTATTCCATCCCCACCCTCACAGTATTGCTGCGCCTTTAGCATGAACTCTGCCATCTCATTGGCAACACGATAGCCAAAATGAAGATGATATTGCTTCAGTGTCTCGTGAACCCCGAGCATTGCATCAAACTGCTCCGGCATGGAAGCCTTCATTCTGTTAAGGGATTCCATGGTGGGCGGTTTGTATTCGGCAAACAACTCCAGCAACGCTACGTCAGGTTTCAACACAAATCCCTGAGCAAGATCTTCCTCCACTCTGCCATCCAAATAGACCTCATTCAATTCAATAACATTGGCCCGATCTAGTACTTTAGGAGAAAACATGTATGTAGACTCATCCACATTCACGGTGCCGGTAACATACACATTCCACGGAAGATGCAATTTAGCGGGCACACCAAGCTCAACTCCAGGGCCTTCACCGTCCTCTAATTCCGACTCATAGCTGTGCAGCCGGATGGGTTCCTGCTTTGTCTTGCCGTCAGCACCGATGCGTCTGCTTTCCATACAGCTGAGAAAATCAGAGAAATAGTGCTCCACCTTGGCTATATTCATCTCATCAAGGATGATAAAATGCGGCACATCAGGAACATCCGATGCATCTAGAAGCAGCTCCAGCACCGGGGTTCTCTCGTATCTTTCGGCTATGGCATTGTACCAGCCAAGTAGATGGGAATTGTCGATCCAATCGGGCCTAACTGATACAAAGGCTTTCCCTGCCTGACCCCCAGTTATACGCCATAGGTAATCTGCAAACAGCTGAGCAAGCTTGGTTTTTCCCGTGCCGGACATGCCGGAAAGGATGACAAAAGGCTTAGTAGCTAGAGAAAGCACATAGTCGGTGACAAGCCAGTCGGGGAAAATGAAACCTTCGTTTCGTATATAGCTGTACAATGACTCACGGGCTGTAAGACCAGTATCAGTCCGCAAGCTCCTAAACTCGTCATATGACCACAACATATACATCATATTGTGTACGTCGATCAAATCATGAACGGGATAGTCTCGCTCCTGAGCGTATTCCAGTATGTACTTGGCCAAATCCAATAGATGTGCATAGCACTGTTCAGGGGTAGAGGGGACCTCAAGACCAAGCCACTGGGCAGTATCACGATACGTCGTAAAGCGGTAGAGGATGTAAGACTTAGGATCATACGACGCGAGCAATGCTGCAACAAAGTTCCAAGGAATCTTGGGGACAGTTTTCTTTCCTTGATGAAAATTCCCTTCGTAGGACAAGGCTTCATATGCAGCGTTGACAGTATCCCGAAACCGAACTAAACGCTCTGATGCGAGACCATCACCATGAAAGAGTTCATCCATAAGCTGCCGGAACTCATCGCCAGTGAGGCTCTGGAGATAAACCGCAAAATCATGGCGCGGAGCATATCCCCAGCCACCTAATAGATTGTCAAAGGCCCATATCAGGGCACCGTCCACGCCATCCTTACGCATGAACCTGAGCAGCAGCTGGCGGCTTTCATCCGGATTACTTTCGAGTCCGACCCAGATACCAGCCAAGTAGTTAAATAGATTAACCTTGTAGGTTCGCTCATTCTCTAGATAACGCTCTTCGTCGGAGCGGTACTCTGCAAATCGTTGAAGTAACCGCTCGAGCTTGTTTAGATCCTCCGGACCAAACTCGGGATAATAATACAAGTGTTTTTCAGTCATCATCCTCACCCCTTAAACCCACACCAAACTCTCAGAGACTATGGCCAACCGCAGTTGAGTCCGTATAATGGTGTAAAAATGGTTTTCTAAAAAAATAGGAGAGCCATTAACAAATTCCTCAGTTAGAATAGAAGTTGGACAAACCAAAATTCTAAGAGGAGGAATTTGAATGGCTC
>JAAYGR010000139.1 GCA_012727675.1 Bacillota bacterium | reverse complement strand
CAGTTGATCGGAATGGCGTGGCCAGGTACAGTGACGGTTCTAGTGCAAACTTGGCTGACCGGGATTATATAATCAGCGCTCTTAATGGGCGGGCCACGGTGTCAGATGTGCTTGTCAGTCGCGTCTCAGGTACGGCAGTTCTGATGTATGCTGTCCCTATTACAGACAACGGTCGGATTATCGGGGCATTGATCGGCCGGAGAAATGCCGAAGCTTTAAGTGATATCACCGACGAGTCGGGTTTTGGCGCTAAAGGTTATGCCTACATAATCGGTGCCGACGGCACTTTGTATGCTTACCCTAATCGGCAGCTCGTTATGAACCAGGTCACCATATTTACCGATACCGGTCCCTTTGTAAACGCAGGTCGGGCTATTCGGGCCTTTGGTTTAGGCAAGAATGGTGTAGTCAGGTATACCCTCGATGATGGGGCAGCAAGAATAGTGGGATTAGCACCGGTCCCCTCCACCGGCTGGACCATCGCCGTAGGTGCCATGGAGGCCGACGTCTTGGCCAACATGGTCAAGTTAAGGAATTTTCTCATCGGAATTTCGCTGGCCTTTTTGACGGCCGGTATCATTGCAGCGGTTTTTCTCGGCAGGCGGATTGCCGACCCTCTCGTAAGAATTAAGGAAGTGATAGAAGCCCTGGCCGACGGGGACCTGACAAAGAATGTATATGTTAAGCTGCAGGACGAAATCGGAATAGTCGCTGGAGCACTCAACAGAACAATCGCCAGCATGCGGGAAGCAATGACACTGGTTGCTGGGACTACCAATGCACTGGCAAGCACCAGCGGACAAATGGCCGCTGCTGCTGAGGAAGTTACTGCTTCAGTTGAGGAAGTGGCCGGCACCACTAATCAGTTCTCCTCCACCCTAGAAGCCATGAATGCCAATGTCCAGTCAGTGGGCAAGGATGTTCAGGAAGTGGCTGCAAGGGCCTCATCGGGAGAGGATACAGTCAGGGATATTGTAAGACAAATCGGCGAGTTGGGCGAGACTATAAAGCAGCTGGCCCAAGAAATATCGGGTTTAGGTCTACTCTCGGAGGAGATCGGCAGCATTGTAGAAGCCATTACCGCTATTGCAGACCAGACAAACCTCCTGGCACTAAATGCTTCCATTGAGGCTGCCCGGGCAGGAGAAAACGGCAGGGGATTTGCTGTTGTAGCTGAGGAAGTAGGAAAATTAGCCGAACAATCTTCGGAGGCAGCGGCGGAAATAAAGGCACTGGTAGGACGGGTTCAGGAAGGTGTGGCAGCAGCTGTCAGCGGGATGGACAGAGGAGCCCGACAGGCTGATGAGGTGTTGAGTAGTGTTGACAAGAGCGGTCAAGTCTTGCGCAGCATTTTGGAAGCAGTGACGGCCGTAGTAAGCCGCATAGAAGAGATTTCGTCAGGCATCGAACAGATTAACAGCGGCGGCCACGAGATAGCTACTGCGTCAGAGGAACAAGCAGCCTCCATATCAGAGGTGGCTGCATCTGCCCAGAACTTGACCCAGGTGAGCGATAGACTGAAAGTATTGGTTGGGCAGTTTAGGTTGGAGTCTTGATGAGCTAGGGGGCTTTTCAAAAAACAGGTATTGAAATACCCCAGACCTTTTGTTATAATAACAAAGCAGTGACAATGCAAGCGCCTATAGCTCAGCGGATGAGAGCACCGGCCTCCGGAGCCGGGAGCGCAGGTTCGATTCCTGCTAGGCGCACCAAAGTCAAGCCATCGGTCTAGCCGGTGGCTTTTTTGTTTTGCTTTTTGCTTTGTGAGAAAGTGGTAGCCAAGCTAGAAAGGTCCCGCACTGGGAAAAATTCGGGAGGAATAAGTGCCCGCTCGACGAAACATGTAACCAGAATGATATTGCCCATCATTGGTCTAGGATAGACTATGGGCCCAGTGGGCTGGCTGCTGGGGAAAATGAAAGGGAGGTCATGGTATGCAGATTGGCGTCTTTAGCGTTTTGTTTGGACAGCTGCCTTTGCCCGAAGCGTTGGACAAGATCAAGGGCTATGGGCTGAACGCGGTTGAAATCGGCTGCGGCGGTTTTCCGGGCAAGGCTCACTGCGATCCAGAAGAACTGCTTGCCGATGAGCAGAAGTTGAAGGATTGGAAAAAGGCTATAGATGATCGGGGCATGTTCATCAGCTGCCTGAGTGTTCACGGCAATCCCCTACATCCTCAGAAGGAACTTGCCGAACAGTTCCACAAAGACTGGCGTAATGCTGTTCTCCTGGCTGAGAAGCTGGGTATAGAGATCATAGCTTGCTTCTCCGGCTGTCCGGGTGACCACGAGGATGCCAAGTATCCCAACTGGGTCACCTGTGCATGGCCTACCGATTTTCTCAGGATCTTGGAGTGGCAGTGGGAAGAGAAGCTGATTCCCTACTGGGAGCGGGAGAGCAAGTTTGCCGCCGATCACGGAGTGACAAAGATCGCCTTCGAGATGCATCCAGGCTTTATGGTGTATAACCCCTACACCCTGCTCAAGTTGCGGGAAGCTGTGGGTCCAAGCATCGGCGCCAATTTTGACCCCAGCCATCTCTTCTGGCAGGGAATCGATCCAGTTAAGGCCATCCGCTGTCTAGGGGAAAAGTATGCCATCTTCCATTTCCACGCCAAAGACACCGCCATCGACGCCTGGAACAGTCCTGTGAACGGCAACCTCGATATTATTCCTTACACTGAGCTGTCCAAGCGTTCTTGGCTGTTTAGGTCGGTGGGATACGGCCATGGATATCAGGTGTGGAAGGACATCGTCAGTGCCCTCAGGTTGGTAGGCTATGATTATGTGCTGAGCATTGAGCATGAAGATGCATTGGCCTCCATTGAGGAAGGCTTCTCCAAAGCCGTTGAGTTCCTCAAAGAAGTGATTCTCGAGGAGCAGCTGGCAGAAGCATGGTGGACTGACTAAGATTTCCCTAGGCTGACAGTCCGAGCTAACAGTGATACAGCTGAACATGGGGGCGGGGGTTCAATCCCCCGCTTCTTCGTACCCTTCCCCGGGACAATACCCACCTAGTTCTTGAAATGATATACTGTAGTTATCGCCTGGCTCCTTCTGCAGGCCTTTTCCCTTTGAGCAGGTAAATAACTAACCAGCTTAGAATAGCTAATGACAATGGAAACAGGACTAGGAGGAACGTTGTGTGTTTAGGATTTTGGGAAAAGAAGCTATAGCCCACAACGTATGGAAATACGTAATTGCAGCACCAGATGTTGCTAAGAATACGCAGCCTGGACAGTTCGTTGTTCTGCGGCTGCATGAACGGGGAGAGCGGATCCCCATCAGCATCTCCGATTGGGATGGGGATGCCGGAACCATTACTTTGATAGTTCAAGCTGTTGGCCATACAACCCAGCAGCTAGCTGAAATGAATGCAGGGGACCATATCTTGGACCTTTTGGGTCCTCTGGGTAAACCAGCGGTCATCGAGCCGGTGGGGACAGTGGTCTGCATAGCCGGTGGAGTAGGGACCGCTATCATTTATCCGGAGGCCCGGCGGCACCAGGAGGTCGGCAATCGGGTCCTGACACTGATAGGGGCCCGGAGCCGAGAACATCTCTTTTACCAAGAGGAATTGGCAGCCATCAGTGAACGGGTCCTTGTGGCTACCGATGATGGCAGTTACGGCCATAAAGGATTTGTGACTGATCTTTTACGGCAGCTCATCGCCGACGGAATTCATCTTGATCAGGTAATTGCTGTTGGGCCGATTCCTATGATGGAGGCAGTTTCCGAGCTAACAAAGCGCCATGACATCAAGACAATAGTGAGTCTCAATCCAATCATGGTTGATGGTACCGGCATGTGCGGCGCTTGTCGGGTGCGGGTTGGTGATGAAATCAAGTTTTGCTGTATCGATGGACCGGAATTCGATGCCCATCAAGTTGATTTCTCATCTCTTCTCCGCAGGTCGCAGTTATATGAAAGGTCAGGAGCTAGTTGTAATTCAACCGGTAACGTGGAGGAGGGGTGTGGTGGCCAGTGTCACAGGTAGACATTTTAGGCAAGCAATCTACTGGTAAAAAAGGTCTTGAGAGAGCCTCGATGCCGACCCAGCCTCCTGAGGAAAGGATTAAGAACTTTGGAGAAGTCAGTTTGGGGTACTCGCCTGAGATTGCCCGCCGGGAGGCTGCCCGGTGCCTGCAGTGCCGCCATCGACCCTGTGTAAAGGGTTGTCCAGTAGGCATTGATATTCCAGGATTCGTGCGGCTGATAGCCGAGGGAGATTTTGCCGGTGCTGCCGCTGTCATTCGCCAGGATAACACTTTGCCTGCCATCTGCGGTCGAGTTTGTCCCCAGGAAGTGCAGTGTGAGAGCCTTTGCGTCTTGGGAAGAAAGGGGCAGCCGGTGGCCATAGGCAATCTTGAGCGGTTTGCCGCCGATTGGGAGAGGGAAACCCGTGGAGGTGCCGCCGGCAGAACGGTTAAGGTTAATGGAAAGAAGAAGGGGAAAGTAGCAGTGGTGGGCTCAGGTCCCGCGAGCCTAACTGCTGCCGCCGAACTAAACCGCCTTGGTTATCAGGTGACTATTTTTGAGGCACTGCATACACCGGGAGGGGTTCTGGCATATGGGATTCCGGAGTTTAGGCTGCCAAAGGACATTTTAGCCCATGAGTTCCAACAGCTGGAGCGGCAGGGAGTGGAGCTTAGAACCAACGTGTTAATCGGCAGTACCCTGACAGTTGATGATCTATTTGCCCAGGGGTTTCAAGCGGTTTTCCTAGGGACAGGGGCAGGTCTGCCCAACCTCCTGGGCATACCCGGTGAGGATCTCAACGGCGTTTATACCGCCAATGAGTTCCTGACCCGGGTCAACCTGATGAGGGCGTACTTGTATCCCCAGGTGGATACACCCCTCTATTTAGGCAAGCGTGTAGTGGTAATCGGAGGAGGCAATACCGCTATGGATGCCGCCCGCACCGCTGTCCGCCTGGGCAGTAAGGTGATGGTAGTCTACCGGCGCTCCAGAGAAAACTTGCCGGCGAGGCGGGAAGAAGTCCTCCATGCAGAAGAGGAAGGGGTCGAGTTTCGGTTTCTTACCAGCCCCACAGCCATTAGAGGGGATGAGCAGGGCTGGGTAGAAGCAATACAGTGCGTTAATATGGAGCTCGGTGAGCCCACCGAAAACGGCCGCCAGGGTGTAAAGCCCATAGCTGGTTCCGAGCATTGGCTGCCTGCCGACTCGGTCATAGTGGCCATTGGCCAAGGTCCCACTCCGATTATTTCCAGGACCACGCCGGGTCTGGAAACCGGCTTGCACGGAGTACTCAAGGTGGCCCCCGAGACCTTTATGACTAGTAGGGAAGGCGTTTTCGCAGCGGGAGATATAATCACTGGCGGTGCTACGGTAATCAAGGCTATGGGAGGCGGGAAAAAAGCCGCTCAGGCCATTGACCGCTATCTGAGGAATAAGAACAGTAGGCTTATCAACCAATCCATGAGTGAGGGGTAAGTTAAGTCAACCTTTAGGAGGGATTGATGGTGGGGGCTCAGCTCATCGATGGCAAGGGGATAGCGGCCGAGATCCGGCAGGAAGTAAAAGAGGAAGTGGCCAAGCTCCGGGAGCAGAACATAGTTCCCGGATTGACGGTGGTGCTGGTGGGGGATGATCCGGCATCCCAGACGTATGTGCGGTCTAAGGAAAGGGCGTGCGGAGAAGTAGGGATCCGATCCGATGTCAAGAGACTCCCTGCAGATACCTCCCAAACCCAACTGATACAACTTATCGAAGAACTAAACCAGGACCCAGAGGTGCACGGGATCTTAGTTCAGCTTCCTTTACCTGGGCATATCGATGCTGATGCGGTACTTCGGAAAATTGACCCTGCCAAGGATGTCGATGGGTTTCATCCGACCAATGTCGGCTGCCTTTGGACAGGACTTTCCCATCAAGGTTTTGTACCGTGTACCCCAGCGGGGATTATGGAGCTTTTGCGGCGGACCGGCGTCGATCCCCGAGGGCTAAATGCTGTCGTCGTCGGCAGAAGCAATATAGTGGGAAAGCCCATTGCTGCCCTTCTTTTGGAAGCTAACACGACGGTAACCATTTGCCATTCCCGAACCCAAAATCTTAAGGAGCACTGCCGCCGGGCCGATATTCTCGTAGTTGCCGTGGGCAAACCCCGGTTCATTCCAGGAGACTGGATCAAGCCCGGTGCAGTGGTGATCGATGTGGGAATCAACCGTGTGGACGGCGCTCTATGCGGCGATGTCGATGAATCCGCCCGGGAGGTTGCAGGCTATCTAACTCCTGTCCCCGGCGGCGTAGGGCCCATGACCATTGCTGAACTGCTGCAAAACACAGTGAAAGCAGCAAAGCGAGCTCTGTAGCCTGTAGCGACCTGGATACGGCACAATGATAGCTATAAGGCCCCGAAACGGAGTGGAGAAACAATGCAGGTGACATTCATATGGCACGAGCAGATTGACGGACGCTGGAGTCAGCGGCAGAAGCAAGTTGCTACCAACGGTGATATGACGGTACTGCGCCTTGCCCGAGAGCAAGATATCAAGATCGACGCAACCTGCGGAGGACGGGGGCGGTGCGGACGCTGTAAGGTTGTTGTTGATGGTCCTTTGAATGAAGTGTCAGAGATAGAAGCACAGCTGCTTACCAAGGAGGAGCTGGCCAGGGGCATCAGACTTGCTTGTTATGCCCGTCCCCAGGGAGACATCCAGGTAAGCATACCGACCGGCGAGACTGAACTGCTGCAGATTTTGACCGAGGGTTCTGACCAGGTAGTGGCTGTAGAACCTGATGTTGTCAAAGAATTTGTGACTGTGGATAGGCCTCTCTTGGAAACACCCGATGGTGACCGGGAACGATTGTTGGAAGTACTGGAACGGTCCGGACAGCGGGACTGCCAAATCCCTCTTGGGATAATGAGCAGCTTGCCGGAGGTTTTGCGCAGGGGCGATCACCAGGTAACCGTTACCCGCTGGCGCGATCACATAGTAGCCGTTGAAAGTGGTGACACTACCGGTGAACTCTTTGGTCTGGCATTTGACATAGGAACCACCACTGTGGTCGGCGGGCTGATAGATCTTCATCAGGGCAAAGAACTGGCAGTAGCTGCCCGGCTCAACGGTCAGGCTGCCTATGGAGCAGATGTTATTTCCCGGGTGGAGTATGCTTCCAACGGTGCTTCCCAGCTGCGCAGGCTGCAGCGGGCAGTTATGGACACCCTGAATGGGGTTGTAGCCGAACTCCATGAAAAGACAGGGGTTTCTCCCAGCAAGATCTGCCGGGTAGTTATAGTGGGTAACACCTGCATGCAGCATCTGGCCTTGGGCGTATCGCCGACCTATATTGCCCGTTCGCCTTATACACCTGCATTCAGCCGCCGATTTGACGTAGCCGCGGGCCAGTTGGGATTAGCTGTAAATCCCGAGGCGCCGGTGACTTTCCTTCCCAATGTTGCCGGTTTTGTGGGGGCAGATACAGTGGGAGTTGTGGTGGCAACGGGGCTGGCAAGTCAAGACGGCAGGATCTTGATGGTAGATATCGGCACTAATGGCGAGATAGTGATGTCCGATGGAGGCCGCATGGTTGCCTGCTCCACGGCTGCAGGGCCTGCCTTTGAGGGAGCTCAGATCAGCAGCGGCATGAGGGCCGGCGAAGGAGCCATCGAGTTTGTCCAGATCGGCGAGGATATTGATGTTAAGGTGATCGGTCAAACTAGACCCCGGGGCATTTGCGGCTCGGGATTGATTGATCTTATTGCTGAGCTCTTAAGGGTTGGCATTATCGATGAAACCGGTAGACTCCAGGATGCTTTGGAGCTGCAAGGGCTGTCGCCGAAGCTTCTGGAACGCATCCGGACGGGGGAAGCCGGCAATGAATTTGTAGTAGTCTGGGGAGAAGAGTCAGCTGACGGCAGCGATATTGTACTTACCCAGCGGGATATCAGGGAGCTGCAGCTGGCCAAGGGGGCCATTCGAGCTGGAACCATGATTTTGCAAAAGGTACTGGGCATCAAAGATGAGGACATTGATGAACTGCTGTTGGCCGGTGCTTTCGGCAATTATATCCGCAAGGAGAGTGCCATGCAGATGGGCCTCTTGCCCCGAGTGCCCTTGGAAAAAGTCTGCTCGGTGGGCAATGCAGCCCGGGTAGGAGCCCGGTTATGCCTCATTTCCCAAGCCAAGCTGGAGGAGGCAAGCGGACTGGCGAGATCCATGGATTATGTGGTGCTTTCGGGGCGGCCGGACTTTCAAGAAGCCTTTATGGACGCCATGCTATTTCCCCAGGACATCCTGAGTTCGCAAGATAGTACCAAAATTAACAAAAAGGTACCAAGGGATCACGCCGTTTGACACCCAAAATCTAATTGTATAGGTAGCGCTAGATTGGGTCAGTAGCAATGGACCAAATTGAGGCAAGGAGGAAGGTATATGGCAATTCTACAAGAGCTTGCTGATGCCTTAGTGGCTGGCAATGCCAACAAAGTGAAAGAACTAACCGAGAAGGCTCTTGCAGACGGTATGTCCGCCGGCCAGATCATTAAAGAAGGTCTCATTCCAGGTATGGCTGTTGTCGGGGAGCGCTTTAAGAAGAACGAAATTTACGTTCCCGAAGTATTGATCGCCGCCCGGGCAATGCAGGCAGGTCTCGGTATTGTTAAGCCTTTGCTCACTGAGGCTGAGGCCGCGGAGAGACTCGGTACTGTGTGTATTGGTACAGTCAAGGGCGATCTCCACGATATTGGAAAGAATCTGGTGGCCATGATGCTGGAAGGCGCCGGATTTGAGGTAATCGACCTAGGTGTAGATGTGGCTCCAGAGAAGTTCGTGGAAGCTGTTAAGGAGCACAATGCCAACTATGTAGCACTCTCAGCACTGCTGACTACTACCATGGTGAACATGAAGGAAACCATTCAAGCTTTGACCGATGCCGGCCTCCGGGATAGCGTCAAAGTATTGGTAGGAGGAGCCCCGGTAACCCAGGCCTTTGCAGACGATATCGGTGCAGACGGATATGCTCCTGATTCCGGTACTGCCGTCGATGTGGCCAAGAAGCTCATCGGGGCTGCATAGGGCAGGGACTAGTATAATTTGGCGCCGATTGGGCATAATTTGGTAGGCTGCAGCTTGACTTAGAGGCTGCAGCCTTTTTCGTGATTGGCAGGATTATGATAATCCACGGCGAAACACAAAAGTTAGGACCTGCTCATAGAAGTATGTACTAAGGAGGGAAACCACAGTGGATTATTTTCTTACCGAAGAGCAGCAGATGATCAAAGAACTAGCTGCCCGGATCGCCGATGAAAGGGTCAAGCCGGTGGCAGCAGAGCTCGATGAAAAAGAAGAGTTCCCTTGGGAACTTATGAAGATTTTAGGTGAGGCGGATCTATTTGCAGTCTGGGTACCGGAGGAGTACGGCGGGCTGGGCGGCGGTGTTTTTGAACAAGCACTGGTGGTTGAGGAGCTTTCCAGGGCATGCAGCGGTGTAGCGGTTAGCTACGCGGCCAGCGGATTGGGGAGCTTTCCCATCATTATGTTTGGTAACGAAGAGCAAAAACAGCGCTATCTACCGGATATCGCCAGCGGCAAGCGCTTAGCGGCCTTTGCCTTGACGGAGGCCAATGCCGGCAGTGACGTATCAGGGATTGCCACAACAGCTGTACTGGATGGGGATGAATATGTCCTAAACGGCACTAAGCAGTGGATCACCAACGGCGGTGAAGCAGATATCTATACAGTCATTGCTGTAACAGACAAGACCAAAGGCCCGAGGGGATACAGCGCTTTCATTGTGGAGAAGGGCACACCGGGCTTGAGTTTTGGAAAGAAAGAGAAAAAGCTGGGAATCCGGGCTTCAGCTACCCGGGAGGTTATTTTCGAAAACTGCCGGATCCCGAAAGAGAACCTGTTGGGACGGGAAGGCCAGGGCTTTGTCATTACCATGAAGACCTTCGATAAGACCCGGCCGGGGATCGGCGCCCAGGCTGTGGGGATTGCCCAAGGTGCCTTGGATGAAGCTGTTAAGTATGCCAGGGAGCGGGTACAGTTTGGGCAGCCTATCAGTTCCTTCCAGGGAATTCAGTTCATGCTGGCCGATATGGCCACTCAAATAGAGGCGGCCCGGGCACTGGTATATTCCGCAGCCCGATGGATCGACAGCGGTGCCAAAGATGTATCCCAAGCTGCAGCCATGGCTAAGCTGTTTGCCTCTGATGTCTGTATGAAGGTCACTGTTGATGCCGTACAAATCCTGGGTGGTTATGGATATATGCGGGAGTATCCCGTTGAAAAGATGATGCGGGATGCCAAAATCACCCAGATCTATGAAGGCACCAACCAGATTCAGCGCAGCATCATTGCTCTCGACTTAATTAAGAAAGCAGCCCGTAAGAACTAGTAACAAAGGGGAGAAAACAGCACATGCATATAGTCGCCTGTATCAAACAGGTCCCCGACCCCAGCCAGGCCCGGATTGATCGGGAGACCGGCTTGGTGATCCGGGAAGGAGTAGATAAAATTATCAACCCCTATGATCTTCACGCCTTGGAGGAGGCCTTGCGAATAAAGGAAGCAAAGGGCGGCAAAGTCACCGTCTTGTCCATGGGGCCCGCTTCCGCTGAGCAGGTACTGCGGGATGCCGTCGCTATGGGGGCCGATCAGGGAGTTCTCCTCAGCCATCGGCAGTTTGCCGGAGCCGATACCCTAGCCACATCCTATACCCTGGCCAGAGCTGTTGCAAAACTGGAAAATGTGGATCTGGTGATCTGCGGCAAGCAGGCTGTAGATGGAGATACGGCTCAAGTGGGCCCGGGCATGGCAGCTAAACTGAACATGCCCCATATTACCCAGGTGAGAAAGATCAGGGAACTTACCGAAGATAAGCTGGTGGCAGAGAAATTGACCGACAGGGGCTATGAGGTGGTGGAAGTGCCCTTGCCTGCCGTGATTACCGTAGTAAAGGAACTAAACGAACCTCGGATACCGGGACTGCGGGGCATGATGCGGGCCAAGAAGGCAGAAATCCCTGTCTGGGGACCAGAAGACATTGAAGCAGAGGAAGACCGTTTCGGTCTTAAGGGCTCACCTACGCAGGTGTGGCGCACCTTCGAACCGGAGAGACAACGTAAGGGTGAGATGCTTGAAGGTACACCCAGTGAACAGGCGGCTGCTTTGTGGCAGCGGCTTAAGGCCCTCTAGGTAATCTTGGCAGGATCGGCATCAGGAGGAAAATAGAGTATGGAAATTCGACTGCGAGCAGATAACTGTACTATTTGCGGGGTCTGTGAAGAGGCATGTCCCTATGATGCTATTACCATGGCAGCCGAAGGCCCTGAATTCAATGAAGAATGTACCGTTTGCGGTGGTTGTGTAGAAGCCTGTCCCACGGAAGCTATCTATATCACCGGCAGGGAGACATCCCCGCAGCCCCAGCCAAAAGATACAGCAGGGGATGTGTGGGTGTTTGCCGAGCAGAGAGACGGCGAGCTCTTGGATGTTGTCTTTGAGCTGTTGGGCGAAGGCCGAAGGTTGGCATCAGATCTGGGAATGTCTTTGGGCTGTCTTCTTTTAGGAGACGATGTGGATCATCTTGCCCAAGAATTAATCGAATTCGGTGCTGATCGGGTTTATGTGGGGAATGCCCCGGAGCTTAAACATTATCGGGATGACCTATATGCTCAGGTGCTGGAGCACGCAGTGAGGCAGCATCGGCCGGCGATTCTTCTGATCGGCGGAACTTCCAACGGCCGTTCCCTAGCTCCTAGAGTCGCTGCTGGCCTGGAAACCGGGCTTACCGCCGACTGTACCGGTTTTGCATTGGATGAGGATGGCAACTTGCTGCAAACCCGTCCCGCCTTCGGCGGCAATTTGATGGCAACCATTCGCTGTCCCCACCATAGGCCCCAGATGGCAACAGTGAGGCCTAAGGTGTTTCCGAAGCCTGATCGCCAGGCCGGCAGAAAGGGGCAGGTAATTGCCTTGGAGCTGCCGACCTTTGAGCCGTGGCAGCGCATTCTCGAGGTGATTGAGGATGCGGATACAGGGCCCAATTTGGCTGAAGCTGATATAGTGGTAGCCGGCGGTCGGGGTTTGGGAAGTCCGGAAAACTTCCGCCTTGTTGAAGAATTGGCTTCTCTGCTAGGAGCAGCAGTAGGTGCCAGCAGGTCGGTGGTGGATGCCGGCTGGGTGAGTTATGCCCACCAGGTAGGACAGACCGGCCGGACGGTGGCACCGAGGATCTATATTGCCTGCGGTATCAGCGGTGCTATTCAGCATATAGTTGGCATGCAGTCTTCTGACATCATTGTGGCCATCAACAGCGACCCCGATGCACCCATTTTCAGCATCGCAACTTATGGGATCGTAGGTAAGGTAGAGGAGGTTCTTCCGGCGCTGATCCGGGAGATTAGAGGCAGCAGTTCCTAGTGAGGAGCAGCTTCATCTTGTCAGTGGCTGCTCAGTTGGTCATAGAGATATGCGGCAAAGGCTTGGGTCTCTCTCGGGAACTGGGTGTTTGGGGAGATGACTAGTGCCAGCCGCTGCCGCCAGGGGAGATCAGGCCAGAGAGGCAGGTAGGAACCGGCATCTTGCAAATCCCAAGTCGAATGGTTCCAGCTGCCGTGAAGCTGGAGCGCCAATTCCCTCGGAAGCAGCATAATGTCGGGACTGCTGTCCGACAGCTGGGCGTGGAAAATACTCAGGGCAATGTCGCCGCCCTGATTAATGCCTACAACGGCGGGGGTAGTGGTGGGATCATCAATTCTTTCATTATAGGCGTTTACCAAATTCTCCAGCAAGGAGGCTTCCGGATCCACCGCTTGGTACCAGAAGGTAACCTGAGGGGGGTCGATGGATAGAGCCGCGGCTTCTGGGAGCGGGCCCTGGCCTTGTTTGCCTTCCATCTGCAGGAAGATGATGCTGCTCAAAGTGAGCAGACAGCACATCGCCAGAGGAATCATGACTCGAGGACTAAGCCGGATTGTCCACCGAGTAGGTGATGAGGACTGGGCATTGGTGTCAAGTGCTTCAGCGTGGCTCTCTTTAGGGCTTTCGCCATTTGCCATCGCCTTCCAGCGGAGTTTGCGTTCCATGAGGGCGATTTTCTTGGTCTCCAAGTACTCCCGATGAAAGTTGAGGTCATAGGAAGTACCTGAGGCAGCATCTTTGCTTTCCAGCTCCAGCTGGGCCCAATAATCGAAACTAGCCATGTGCCGCAGTAAGTAAAGAAAGATTTGCCACCATAGCTCCGCAGCAGCCCAGATGATAAATAGAGCAAAGAGAGGTGCAGCGGCAAACAGCGGCTGAGCCAGGAGGATGCCGAGGATGACCGGCATTACCGGTATCGATGCCATTGCCGCGGCCATTTTGCCCCGGCCGTAGCGGCGCTCACCCCATTGAGCCATATGGGCTGCTGCTAGAGAAATCAATAGACAAAGTGCCAGCATGGGAAACCACGGGATCATGTGTTTTATAACAGCAGCCAGGCGCACAGCCGGGCGCCCTTGCATGCTAAATAAAGCTGCAGCTCCCCAAAGGCCTACGGTGGAAAAAAGGAGTATCTCCCCCGCCAGCAGTCCTGCTGAGCTCAAGGTTTTGGAGTCAGATTTGACCAGCAGCGTGGTTTCTAGCCATTCCCGGCAGTGTTTTAGTTTGTTATCCTTAGGTTGGTTGAATCGATTTTTTCCCAGCATGAGAAAGGTTAGGACCTCCTAGCAAAGGGCAACCGGAGAGCAAGCCAGGGCTCTCCGGCTGTAGAGAGACTGTTTTTCCGAGTTTGGGTTTCTAGCTTCGATCTCTGGTGATAGGTTCGTTACGACTGGTTCTGCGGTCTTTGCTGTGCTTTCTGCTGTGCCATCTGGCTTACCTGCTGATTCTGCTGTCTCTGATTCTGATTCTGAGCTCCAGCTAGGGGTTGGCCGAACTCATACTGGGTCTGCTGCTTGGCTTGCTGACGGGCTTGCTGAGCCTGCCGGGCCTGCTGCTGAGCTTGCACAGCAACCTGCTGCTGATTCTGCTGATTCTTCCTTTTAGCCAAGTGATGGCGCCTCCTCTATTGGTTTTAACCCCGCTTGTTTGAGCTCATGAGGGTTTGCCCAAGTATAGTATTACGGTAAGTATGGAATACAATACTGGTAGAGTGCTACTCACCTGGATAACTATGGAGGAAAAATGATTATTGGTGCTCATCTTACCATTGCAAAGGGCATGCCGGCTGCAGTGGAACTAACTAGATCCATAGACGGCAATGCTTTTCAGTTTTTTACCAGGAATCCCCGGGGCGGACGAGCCAGGCACATTGGGGAGGCGGAGATAGAAGAATTTCGCAAGCTTAGGCAGCAAGAAAAAATCGAGTGTGTTGTAGGTCACATGCCGTATACCATAAATCTGGCCACAAACCGTCCGGATATTCATGAGTTCGGCAAAGAAACCCTGCTGACAGACCTGGAGCGTTTTGCTGCTGCCGAAGTGGACTTTCTGGTGCTGCACCCCGGCAGTCACCTAGGTGATGGGGTCGATGCAGGTATTGACCGAATTGTCGATGCCCTAACCTTTGTCTTTGAGCGGTATCATGAACAGAAACCTATTCTGCTTCTGGAGACCATGGCAGGTCACGGGACGGAAATTGGTAGAAACCTCCAGGAACTAAGGGAGATTTTCCGTCGCTTAGACTGGCACGAGAAGATGGGTATTTGTCTCGATAGCTGCCATCTTTTGGCCGCCGGCTATGACTTAACCAATACCCGAGGGATCGATGGGTTCTTGGAAGAGGTTGATACTCTCTTGGGTCTTGAGCGGATGAAGATGATGCATCTTAATGATTCGAAGCAGGGATTGGGCAGCCAGATTGACCGCCATGCCAGGATTGGAGAGGGAGCCTTCGGGATGGAGGGTGTTCAGGCAGTAGTTAACCATCCGGTACTGGGCAAACTCCCTTTCATCTTGGAATCTCCCGTAGATAAATATCAGGAGTATGGAGACGAGATCCGAAAGGTGCGGAAGGTGTGGAAAGCGCCGATGCAGCGCTAAATGTTACTTAATGTACTAAGGATGTGAAGGATGGGCTGTTCTGGCAGGATTTAAAAGTATACTGCCGAATAGTCCAAAGAGACTAGGTAGGGCACCCATTGGCCCTTTAGGTAAACAAGTGAATCACCACCCTTAGGTGCCCCGCATCCGGGGAGAATAGGGAAGTTGGGCGAGCAGAACAGCTCGTGACCACGCGGTCGCGCCACTGTCGCCGGGGAATTGTCATCAGTCACTCGCAGCTTTGCGGGGAAGGCTGTGGCGGAAGTGATGATCCGGTAGCCAGGAGACCTGCCTAAGGGATGAACCAGGAACCTTCGCGGAAAGGGGATGGTGCATGGGAACTTGGCGGTATGGGAAATCATGACACGCCGGTTGACCTTGAGTCCTCTTACCTGACTGGGAAGAGGATTTTTTTAAGCATTGGCATGAAAAACGTCGAGATAAGAGGTGACCAGTATGGAACTTTTGCATAGAAAATTGGCTAGATCCTTATCTGGTTTTATTGCCCTGTTCATTTGTCTGATGCTGCTGAGAACTGTTCCGGTGCAGGCTGCAGATTTTCCCGCAATCATTATTGACGGCTTGGATAGGGAAATCCTGATCGAGAAGGCCCCCGAGAGGTTGATTTCTTTGGCCCCAAGCATCACAGAGAACCTGTATGCCCTGGGATTAGGAGACAAAGTAGTGGGAGTCAGTGATTACAGCAACTATCCTCCAGAAGCCCAGGAAAAGCCAATTATCGGCGATGCTCTGAACTTGAACTACGAACAGATTTTAATGCTGGAGCCTGATCTCATCATCGGCGATGCCCAGTTAGTCAGCACCTTTATCACCAAACTAGATGAGCTTGGCTTGCCGGTTTTAGCCATTAACCCCGCAAATCTCCATGAAGTGATGGATGCGCTGCTGCTTCTAGGTGAAGCGACTGGGGCCCAGGAGAAGGCCCAGGAGGTAGTGGCGGGAATGAAGGAAACAATCCGCTATGTGCAAGATGTCGTAGGAGATATTTCTGAAGAGGAGCGGCCGCTGGTGTTCGTAGAGATTTGGAATGAGCCGCTGATGACCTGCGGACCCGGAAGCTTCATGCAGGAGCTAATCGAGCTGGCTGGTGGGCGCAACCTGGCCGCTGATGCACCCGGTGCTTGGGTTGAGTACAGCAGCGAGTTGGTTGTGGAAAGGAATCCCGATGTTATCTTGCTCACATGGCCTTATGAGGATGAGGTAATGGCCCGCAGTGCCTGGCAAACCATTAAGGCTGTACAGCAGGGCCGGGTGATAGTAGTAGACTCCGAACCTTTTGTGCGGACAACTCTGAGACTTGCCGATGCCCTGTTGGAACTGGCAAGAATCCTGCATCCTGGACGATTCTAAATAGCGGTGGATACTCAATGGCTAGCGAACTGGTTGTTGAAAAGGTAAATTTTAGCTACGGTCGGCGGCCCATCATAGAGGATGTGAGCTTCAAAGTTAAGGCCGGGGAAATGCTGGGGATCATAGGGCCCAACGGATCCGGTAAAACCACCCTTCTGAAAATAATTACAAGGCTCTTGGTCCCTGATCAAGGAAGGATCTTAATCGATGGCATAGATATCGCTACTTGGCCTCCCCGAACCTTGGCTAGAACCATGGCAGTGGTGCCCCAGGAAACCCAGATAAGCTTTGAGTTCAGCGTTAGAGACATTGTGGAGATGGGGCGAAGTCCGTATCTTCGGCGTTTTCAGGCCATGTCTAAACAGGACCGGGAAATTGTCGCAGCGGCCATGGAAGCCACTAATGTCTTGTCCCTGGCTGAACGGTCTATGACGGAACTCTCCGGGGGAGAGAGGCAGAGGGTGATTGTGGCTCGGGCATTGGCTCAAGAGCCCCAGGTGCTGCTTCTAGATGAGCCCACTGCCTCCTTGGATATTAACCACGAGGTGGAGATTTTCCAGCTCCTCCGGCGGTTAACCAACCGGGAGGGCCTGATCACCATTGTGGTTCTTCATGACTTGGACTTGGCCGCTGGGTACTGCGACCAACTGCTCCTGCTGGCTCAGGGCAAAGTCATAGCTGGTGGCTCTCCGGAGGAGGTTCTCCAGGATGAGATCCTTGCAAGGGTATATGGGATAGATGTCGTTGTCTACCCCAATCCCCTGACTGGTAAGCCCCAGGTACAAGTGCTGGTTCCCGGCCACCACTGAGATTAGTATAGGGGTCAGAGCGATCAAGGCTTCCTGGGCTTCTTGAAGGAAAGGAGACCAGGAAGCTGTCTGTAAGTTTGGAGGAGATTCCGTGGCTTCAGGAGACTATCATCTGGATTTCGGCCTTGTGCAGGTATATACTGGGAACGGCAAGGGAAAAACGACCGCGGCTTTGGGACAGGCCCTTCGGGCTGTGGGACGGGGTCTTAAGGTCTATATGGCCCAGTTCATCAAGGGGCAGGAGTCTGGCGAACACCTGGCCGCCCAGCGGCTAGCTCCCGGCTTGACCATCAGCCAATTGGGCTCGGGGGAGTTTATTATCAACAGGGAGCCCACAAGGGAGGAGCTGGCCTTAGCTGAAGCAGGATGGTCAGAGATTTCCCAGGTGGTGCAAGGTGGAAGCTATGATTTGGTTATTCTTGATGAAATCAGCCATGCCGTCAAAGTTGGCTTGATCCAGATTGATCAGGTCCTGGCTCTGATAAGCAAGCGGCCTAATCATGTAGAAATAATCCTCACAGGGCGGGATATGCCGGCTGAGCTTATTGCTGCAGCGAATCTAGTAACCGAGATGCGCTGCGTTAGACACCCTTACGACCGAGGTGTAAAGGTGCGAAAGGGGATCGAGTATTGAGAGTAGACTCAAGCAGTCGAGGGAAGAAATGGGCACTCACTATCCTGGTTTTAAGCCTTCTGCTGATCTTGGCGGCTATCGTTTCAGCTGCAGTAGGTCCAGCTGATATCGCTGCCGTTGATGTGGCCCAGATGATCCTGCATCACCTTCTCGGCATGGATGACCAGTTGAACAAGTGGCCCATGTCCCACAAAATGATAGTTTTTCAGGTACGGCTGCCCCGTATCGTTCTGGCGGTAATCGTTGGCGGCGGTCTGGCTATGGCCGGTGCTACATATCAAGGGCTGCTGCAAAATTCTATGGCAGATCCGTATATTATCGGCGTATCGGCGGGGGCCTCTGTCGGTGCCACTATAGGGATACTACTGCGGAATAAATACTTTGCTTTTGGTCTTTCGGTCGTAACTTTACTGGCCTTTGTGGGCGCGGTACTTACGATCTTTTTGGTGTATAATATAGCTCGGGTAGGCGGACGGGTGCCCATCGGCACACTCCTTTTAGCAGGGGTCGCTGTCAGTTCTTTCTTCTCGGCAATAGTGTCGTTCTTGATGGTTGTAGCCAACCAGTCAATGCCGGAAATCGTCTATTGGATGATGGGCAGCCTCTCAGGCAGGAGTTGGAATCATGTTAAGGCCAGCCTGCCCTATTTAGCCTTGGGCGGCCTAGTAGTGATCTTTTACTCCCGGGAGCTGAACATTTTGCTTGTGGGAGAGGAGACGGCCCAGAACCTGGGAGTTAATGTGGAACGGGTCAAGGCCATTCTCCTGATTGCCGGTTCCCTTATGGCAGCGGCAGCGGTGTCTGTCAGCGGTGTCATCGGTTTTGTAGGTCTCATCATCCCCCACTCTGTTAGGATCATTACTGGACCTGATCACCGCATTCTACTGCCGGCATCGGGCCTAGTGGGCGCTATCTTTCTTGTGATTGCCGATACAGCTGCCCGGACAATCCTTGCTCCTGCGGAGCTGCCGGTGGGAGTTATTACTGCCATAGCCGGGGCACCGTTTTTTATTTACCTGCTGAGACGTCAAAAGCAAAGCCGCTACTAATCCGCATATTGTACCTTGGGGTTAATAGCGGAGCAAAAGGTTAGTATACAGGTAGATGAAAGAGGAATCAGCGCAGACCAAGGAGAAATGGACGGTCTGGTGGAGTATTGGGTGTCTGTTGGAGTCCTCGGCGGTCTTTCACAGCAGCATTAAGTCTCAGCATAATATACAGTTGTAGAAAGGAGGCAGCCGCCCTTATCCGGTTGGAAGGTTTGGGGCGGTTTAAGAATTTATGGCAAGCAGAACAAGTCAGATCAAATTCGGCACTGACGGCTGGCGGGCAATCATGTGTGACACATTCACCTTTGAAAATGTGCGCTTGGTTGTTCAGGCCATAGCCTCTTATCTCCTGGCGAATGCCAAGTCCGAAAGGGGCATCATTGTCGGTCACGATGCCAGGTTTCTAGGGGAACGCTTTGCAAAGGAAGCGGCGAAGGTGCTGATTGCCAATGGGATCAAGGTGTACATGTTTCCTGACGATGCGCCTACCCCTGTCATAGCCTATGCAGTCACTCTGCACCGCACAGCCGGTGCTGTGGTATTCACCGCCAGCCATAATCCCCCCGAATACAATGGGATCAAATACATACCTGAGTATGGTGGACCAGCCACAACCGACATAACCAAAGCCATCGAAGGCAAAGTCGGTCTGCCGGTGGTGGAAGGGGGAGAATCAGTTGATCTATCAGCTGCTTTGGAAGAAGGTCGCCTGGAAATCATCGATCCCCGGGAGGAGTACTTTCGGCACCTCAGCAGCCTAATTGATTTCAAAGCCATCGCAGAAAGCGGTCTTAAAGTGATTTGCGATCCAATGCACGGATCGGGCCGCCATTACCTAGCTGAGGTGCTAGAGGCCAACGGCTGCCAGGTGAAGCTGATCCGGGGAAACCGGGATCCTCTGTTTGGTGGCGGAATGCCTGAACCCACCGCTGCTCAACTGAAGCTCCTTGCGGACCGGGTAAGGGACACTGGGAGCCACCTGGGACTGGCCACCGATGGAGATGCCGATCGGTTTGGAGTCATTGACGGCACAGGCCAGTACATTACTCCCAATCAGGTGGTGGCCCTGCTTTTGGTTCATCTAGTGGAGCGTCGGGGTTGTAAGGGGGATGTAGTGCGTACCGTGGCCACAACACACTTGGTAGATAAGCTAGCTGCCAAGTACGGCTTGAATGTGGTGGAGACCCCGGTGGGATTTAAATATATATGTGAACAGATGCGCCAAAAGCCTGTGATTATCGGAGGAGAGGAAAGCGGCGGCCTCAGCATTGGAGGCCATATACCGGAAAAAGATGGAGTTCTGGCTAATTTGTTGATTGCCGAAATGCGGGCGGTGTGGGGCCAAGACCTCAGCTCAATATTGAACCGTATAATGGCAGACGTGGGGCATGTTTTCAGCCGACGCATTGACTTAAGTTATCCCGATGAAAAGAAAACCAGTCTGCTAAAGGACCTGACCGCAGCCCCTCCAGAGACGGTAGCGGGGCGGAAAGTGACTCGCATCATCGATATCGATGGCGTCAAATTTGTTTTGGAGGACGGCAGCTGGTTTCTAATCAGGCCTTCGGGAACTGAACCGCTGCTTCGGGTGTATGTTGAAGCCGAATCAGAAAAGAAAGTACAAGCAATCCAAGACGCTGTTGCCGAAATAGTACAGCAGCACTAGATCGAACCGGATTCTCTTGCTGCCGCATAGTCCTTTGCCCTACCCACACATACTAAAACAAACTGGTAGGGAGGAGGCAGCTAATGTCAGGAAGGCGTTTTCACATCCCCCGGGAACTGCTGGTGGTCTTGATAGTCTGTGCTGCTGTAGGATTGTTTGGGAGCTGGTGGGTGGACCAGCGGTGGGGTGCTAGATCTTCTCCCCCCAGCCCAGAGGAAATCAAAGCAGAAGAGCGGGCGGATATCCGGGATGGAACTGATGTCTTGCGGAGTCTAGAGAATGCTGCCGTAAAAGTGGTTGAAAAGGTTGGACCTGCAGTAGTCCGGATAGAAACCATAGAGAAGGCTGTTATCAACGATTTTTTTGTCGGGCAGATTGTCCAGGAACGGGAAGGTATTGGTTCAGGGGTGATCATCGATGAGGATGGGCACATCATCACCAACAATCACGTGATCTCCGATGCCTCCGAGATTATGGTTTACCTTCCAGAGAGAAGGGATCCCTACCGGGGCAGGGTGGTGGGGACCGATCCCTTTACCGATCTGGCGGTAGTTAGAATCTCCGGTGGAAATTTGCCGACAGCACCCTTGGGTGATTCCGATAAGCTGCGGGTTGGGCAGTTTGTCATAGCTATCGGCAATCCTTACGGATTTGAAAGCTCCGTCACGTTAGGCCTTGTCAGTGCCTTGGGTCGAGGGCTCCTTCTTGATCCCAAGTACAACTTGCAGATTGAGGGAGTCATTCAAACCGATGCTTCCATTAATCCCGGCAACAGCGGCGGCCCTTTGCTCAATCTGGAGGGAGAGGTTGTGGGCATCAATACCGCAATCATTCAGAACGCCCAAGGTATCGGTTTTGCCATCCCCATCAACACTGCCCGGAAAATAGCTGAGGAGCTCATTGCCCACGGCAAAATTCTCAGGTTAGGTATCCTGGGAGGTACGGTAGATGAGGTTTTCGCTGCCCGTTATGAACGGGAAACAGGAAATAAGCTGCCGGTGAGAAGTGGTGTTTTCATAGTAGAGGTAGTTCCCAATGAGCCGGCCGCGGCTGCAGGGCTGCAGCCGGGAGATCTTATCACTGCCGCTGGTGGTGAACAGATTCGTTCCATGGAGGAATTGGTTGCCAAGGTGAAAGAGGTTGGTCACGGCGGGGAGCTGAATATCGACTTCTTCCGGGGAGAAGAGAGGTATGTGACTACGGCCCACTTGTAGCCGTTGAAAGCACCTTCTCCGGCAGGGTGGGAGAGGGGTGCTGCTGTGCGTATTACTATAGTTGCTGTTGGGAGATTGAAAGAACGGTATCAAGTTGATGGAATAGCAGAATACAGCAAGCGGCTGCGGTCGTATTGCCGGTTAAACATTGTGGAAGTTAAGGATGAGCCTTTTCGGGATGGATATTCCGAAGCTGAGCAGGAAATGGTCAAGGCTAAGGAGGCTGAACGGATTCGCAAGGTAATTCCCGAAAGAGGTTATGTCATTGCATTAGATATACAAGGTCAGATGGTGTCATCGGAGGAAATGGCCGCAGCCATTGATCGGCTGGCGGTAGAGGGCTGGAGCCATATCGTTTTTGTAATCGGCGGTGCATTGGGGCTCCATTCTTCGCTGATTGATTCGGCCCATATGCGCCTTTCCTTCTCGCCTCTAACTTTTCCCCATCAGCTGATGCGCCTGATCCTTTTAGAACAGCTTTACCGGTGGTTTACCATTTCCCGGGGAGAATCATATCACTATTAAGCTGTTAGGCTAACAGTAAGAAAGCCAAGGGTCAATGCCCTTGGCTTTCCGTTATCCTGTGATTATTTATGATTATCCTTTGTGGTAGTAAACATCCCAGCCCAAATACTTGCTGAAAGCTTCGTTCAGTGCACAGGCAACCTGGGCCTGGGTGATTGCCACATGGTGCTCGAAGCCGTTGTTGCAGATGTGCTTCATAAGGCACTGCAGCCCTGGAATTTCTACAACTCCGTATCCGCCAAAGGTGGTCAGCTCATCTTCGGTGAAGGTGCCTTCGCCGACATATGCTTTAATTTTGCCGCATACATCATCTGTGCTGAGCCGTGCAAAGGTGAAGGGCCCGGGCTTGATTCTACCCTGCACTGTGCCGTAGGCGTTCTCATTGCCAACGGTGCCGCCGACAATATCCTGATAAGACATTCTAGCGTCTTCCAGCATGTCCTTGGGGAAGTTGCTGCAGTGGAAAGCCACCATCTTGTTGGGATCATCGCCGTAGTTGTTGTTCCAGTCGATGATGGCAGTGGGCGTTCCAGAAGCTGCCTGCAGGGCCAGCATGCTCAGAAGTCCCATAACGTCTACTTCACAGGCACTGGGCAAGAGAGCATTGCTCATCATGCTCATGACGGCGCAGGGTGCGATGCCGAAGAACTCTTCAATGGAGGTCCAGCACTGGATGGTTGTGCCGATGAGGTCATGGTCCTTCATCCACCCATCGATCACTACAGCCAGTTTGGCCATCTTGAGAAGGGAAATATCGGGCACTCCTGCGGTTGTAATGTAGCCGGTAATATCCTTCAGGCGGGCCTGTACGGCCTCATCGTTGTCGCTTAACCGGTCGATTCTGCCGAAGATCTCCGATAAGTCTATAGGCTCCACGGAGATTCCGCTTGCCTCCAGGAGTTTTTCGCTGTAACGAACGGTATTGAAGTTTGGTGGACGGGTACCGATAGCACCTACTCGGGCGCCTCTCAGGGTTTTGACGATCCTGCAGACTGCCGCAAACCACTTTAGATCTTCAGCAAAAGCAGGGTCCTCGGGAGCTACAGTGTGCTTGGTGGTCAGTGAGAAGCGGATGCCGTATTGGCGCAGATTGTTGCATACTGAAATTTTGCCGCAGAAACTATCTCTTCTGTGGGCAAGATCCATTTTGGTTGCGTCATCTGCAAAGGCATGGACCAAGATGGGGACATTTAGTCCCGACAGCCGGATAGCATTGGCTACGCCCCGTTCATCACCGAAGTTGGGTAGAGTCACCAGGATTCCGTCGATCTCATCACGGTGCTTCTTGAAGAGAGCTGCACACTTCTGGGCATCCTCCCAGGTTTCTACAGTTCCGAGGTTTGTGTCTTCTGGTGAAAGGGCGATAACCTTAATGCCTAGCTCTTCCATCACCTTGATGACGGCTGGTCGGCCATTTTCACAGAGGCTGTCGGGGAAGAAATTACGGTTGCCTACGATCAGCCCCAATGTGACTTGAGACATGTTCTTACCTCCTTCGATTTCCGACTTTGCCACATAATTCAGTATGGCGTGCCGTTGACTTCTTAGGAAAGATTCTTCATGACTCGGATAGATTCCTGTTGCTCCCTGGGATGAAAACCTTAATAAAGCAAAGTCAGACAATTGCAGAGAAGGGCTGTGTATGGGTATAATAGGGCGAGACCATTGGATCAAGTGCCATAAACTGGGAAGGAGTAAGATGATGACGGAGAAAACCATGGACCAATTAGTTTCACTCTCCAAGTCCCGTGGTTTTGTTTTCCCCGGCTCCGAGATTTACGGGGGATTGGCCAACACCTGGGATTACGGCCCGTTAGGAGTGGAGCTGAAGAATAATATCAAGAAAGCCTGGTGGAAGAGATTTATCCAGGAGTCGCCGTATAACGTGGGTCTGGATGCAGCCATTTTGATGAATCCTAAAACCTGGGAAGTTTCAGGACATTTGGCTGGATTTAGCGATCCCCTCATTGACTGCCGCCAATGCAAAGCTAGATTCCGGGCAGATCAGCTCATTGAGGAAAACTTCGCCAAAGAGGGTAAAGACCATCCTGCCGTCGACGGCTGGTCAGATGATCAGATGGCGGAATATATTAGGGCCCAGAAGCTGCGCTGTCCCCGCTGCGGAGCCCATGATTTCACAGATATTCGGCAGTTCAACCTGATGTTCAAGACCTTCCAGGGTGTAACCGAGGATGCAAAATCTGAGGTTTACTTGAGGCCTGAAACAGCCCAAGGTATTTTCGTCAATTTCAAGAATGTAATGCGTACTTCCCGTAAGAAGGTCCCCTTTGGCATCGGCCAGATTGGGAAGTCATTTAGAAACGAGATTACCCCCGGTAACTTCATTTTCCGGACCCGGGAATTTGAACAGATGGAGTTGGAGTTTTTCTGTGCCCCTGGTACGGACATGGAGTGGTATGAATACTGGATAGATTTCTGCAAGCAGTGGCTGGTGGATTTGGGATTGAAGCCTGAGAATATCCGTACCCGGGAACATTCTCCGGAGGAGTTGTCCCACTACAGCAAAGCTACCACCGACATCGAGTATCTCTTCCCCTTCGGCTGGGGAGAATTATGGGGGATAGCCAACCGCACTGATTTTGATCTAAAGCAGCATGCTGAAGCATCCAAGGAGGATATGAGCTATCTGGATCCCTTCACCAACGAACGGTATATACCTTATTGCGTTGAGCCGTCAGTGGGGGTAGATCGTCTGTTCTTGGCCTTCTTGGCCGATGCGTATGAGGAAGAGCAGCTGGAAAAGGATACCAGAAAAGTGCTTAGATTCCATCCATTCCTGGCGCCGTACAAAGCTGCGGTTCTACCTCTATCGAAAAACCTCTCCTCTGAAGCTGAGAAGGTTTATGATGTGCTCCGGAAGCGCTTCCCCGTTGATTATGATGATTCCGGCAGCATCGGCAGGCGCTATCGCCGGCAGGATGAGATCGGGACTCCGTTTTGCATTACCTTTGATTTCGATTCCCGGGAGGACCAGGCAGTGACTATCCGGGACCGGGATTCCATGGAGCAGGTGAGAATACCTATAGAGCAAGTAGCAAATTACATCGAAGATAAGTTAGCATATTAGTCTTGGATGCTGCTGGGCACTGGGCACCCGTGGACAGAGGTTTTCAACTTCGACTAGGTGTTTAGGAAGCGGCAGCTGCGGGTAAACATTTAGGAACGAACACCTCTTTTGGAGGGGGAATCAAGTTGGCCTGGAAGGGAATCTCCGATGCGGTGATTCGGCGTCTACCCATATATCTAAGGGTACTGGAAGAGGTAAAAGGTAAAGAGACTTGCATCTCATCCCATGAACTGGGAAAGAGGGCTGGCGTGAGGCCGGCTCTAGTCCGGAAGGATCTAGCCTGGTTTGGCGAATTCGGCAAACAAGGCGTAGGTTATGATGTGGAGTTTCTTCAAGACGAGCTCCGGAAGATCCTCAATCTCGATGAGCCTCTTCACATGGCACTGGTGGGGGTGGGCAGTTTAGGGCATGCCCTTGCCCGCTATAACTGGCGTCGTTTTCAGGAGGATCCTCTCTTTACCATTAAACTGGTGGCCCTGTTTGATATCAGGCCAGAATTGATAGGCAAGGATATAGATGGTGTGCCTATCTATTCCATTGATGAAATACCCAGGGTGGTACCGGAGAATGACATTAGAATGGCCATTGTTACAGTTCCGGCCGATGTTGCGCAAGAGACCACAAATGCCTTGGTAGAAGTCGGCGTCAAGGCTATACTTAATTTTGCTCCGGTGAAGCTGGATGTTCCCAAAGATGTGCAGGTGGCCAATGCCGACTTGAGTTTGGAGCTGCAACGCCTGGCCTACTACATAGGCGCTGAACACCCATAGGAGACTACTCTATCCCAAGGGCTGTGTGATGATCTAGAGTAAGCCGCTGCGGCTTTTGCAATCCTGAGTTCTGGATGCAGAAGGTTCGCAGCGGTTTTTTTATTGAGACAGGGGGCGATAAAACACGGCAATGGTTAAGATGGACAAAAGCCTGCCAAGAAGAAATAAGCTGGAAGTGAAATTATCGGCAGGTATTCGTAACATTAAAGTCGAGCTTAGGGTTGAGCCCAATGCAACCCAGGTTGGGGTCCTTCGGAAGAACTGCCGCCGCAACTGCCGGTTTCGCCAAGAGTATGCTTCCGTATTGGAGGGTGGTCTATGTCAGAAACAGAGATCTTAAGGTACCAAGGCATTAGCAAGCGATTTGGAGGAGTTAATGCTTTATCCGATGTGTCATTTGCAGTAAATCGTGGCGAGATCCACGGCTTGGTTGGCGAAAACGGTGCTGGCAAATCAACTCTGATCAAAATTACCGGCGGCATTTACCGGAAAGATACAGGACAGGTATTCTGGAACGGCTCACCAGTAGATGTGGCTAGCCCCATTGATGCCCAAAACCTGGGAATATCCATTGTCCACCAAGAGATCCCCCTATGCAACAATCTTACCATTGCCCAAAATGTATTTATGGGCAGCCTTATCACAAAGGGATTCACACCAGATTGGCCTGCTATGGAGGAAAGGACCGTAGAGCTTTTCCGCCAGATTGGTCAGAAGGTAAATCCAAGACAGAAGGTCGGCGAGCTCAGTGTGGCTATGCGCCAGCTGACAGCCATAGTTCAAGCCCTTAGAAGCAAGAGTCAGTTCATTATCATGGATGAGCCCACAGCCGCGCTTACGCCCGGTGAAGTGGAGACTCTTTTTGAGGTGCTCCTCCGGCTGAAGGCTGAAGGTACTACCATAATGTTTGTCAGCCATATTCTCAGTGAGATTATGGCCATTACCGATCGTGTCACTGTCTTACGAAATGGAAGACATGTTTCTACGGTAAATACCGAAGACACCTCCATCCCTGAGATCATCAGCATGATGGTAGGAGATATACCGCCGCCCGTTCATAAGGCCAGTGTGGCAAAGAGAGACGATGTTGTGCTGGAAGTTAAGAATCTCAACAAGGAATTACTGGGCCTTAAGGACATAACCTTTCGTCTTTATCGGCAAGAGATCCTGGGAGTGGCCGGAATTCAAGGAGCAGGCCGGACAGAATTGGCAACCTGTCTCTTCGGGCTTTACCCGCCGGACAGTGGAACCATTGAAGTGGAAGGGAAGGCCGTCACCATTACAAACCCCCGGACTGCCATTGAAGAGGGGCTTGGTTATCTAACCGAGGATCGGCGTCATCTCGGTATATTTTCGGACATGAATATCTGGCAGAACGCTACCGCAGTGATTATTGACGATCTGACGAAGCCCGGTACGGTGCTGGATCGCAAAGAGATCGATGAAGTAGCGTCCCGCTCGGTAAAGGATCTGCGGATCCGCACTTCAGGATTGGAGCAGAAAATTCGTTACCTGAGCGGCGGCAACCAGCAGAAGGTAATGCTCGCCCGCTGGCTGAACGCCAAACCGAAGATTCTCATCTTGGACGAGCCTACCCGGGGTGTGGATGTAGGAGCCAAGGCTGAAATTCGACGGGTTATCCAGGAACTAGTCAGTCAAGGCATATCGGTCATTGTGATTTCCTCTGACCTAGAAGAGCTCCTCAACATCAGCGATAGGGTGCTGGTGATGGCAAATGGGACAATTAAAGGCGAATACCTCGCCCATGAAGCAACAACGGACAAAGTAATGGCTTTGGCCACTCTCAAGTAGGGATAGGAGGACGATGGCAATGAGATCGACCAGTGGAAAAATCGCGGCAGAAGGGCCAGCAGCCCAAGCAACAGGAGCTGTACCAATTTATCGACGGCTATTCCAGAGGCAGGAATTTGGCGTTTTCCTGGTTCTCGTATTGATATCAGTATTTTTCTCAGTTTCTACTACAACGTTCCTGACAATGCCCAACATGCTTAATGTGCTTCGCCAAGTTTCTATCAACGGAATCATCGTCATGGCAATGACCTTTGTGATCATTACCAGGGACATCGACCTATCGATAGGCTCCACATTTGCATTAGTAAGCATGTCGGTAGCTATTCTGTTTAACACCCACGGCATGAATATCTGGTTAGCCAGTTTGATCGGACTGATCTTGGGCGGGCTCCTCGGCCTGATCAACGGAATAATAACTGTCAAAGGCCAGCTGCCGCCGTTCATCGTGACTCTAGCTTCAATGATGATCTATCGCGGCATGGCCCTGGTAGTTTCCGGCGGAGTCCCGGCTGCAGTGCGTTTGCCTGATAGCTTCTTTATGCTCACCGGAGCACGGCTTTGGGGGCGGATTCCTGTTCCAAGCCTTTGGTTCTTGGGAGCAACTATTGTAGCAGGGTTTGTCCTCCATAAGACCAGTTATGGGTTCAAAGTCTATGCCGTTGGGGGCAGTGCAGAGGCGGCCCGCTTGGCCGGTATCAATACCGACCGGGTCAGAATTACCAACTTTGTAATCATCGGTGTAATTTCAGGGTTGGCAGGCATAATCTCCATGTCATACTTAAGCAGTGTCACTCCCACTGTTGGACAAGGCATTGAGACCCAGGTGATTGCTGCAACAGTCTTAGGCGGTACCTCGATGCTTGGGGGTGTCGGTACCATCCTCGGCTCTATGCTGGGAGCGCTGGTACTGGGCATAATTCGTAACGGCCTGGTCCTAATGGGCACCAGTGCCTACTGGATTGAGCTGATTACGGGTGTAGTATTGGTCTTGGCAGTATTGGTGAGCAGCTACTCCCATCGGGAAAAACGCTAAGGGCTTTATCTAAGTCCCATGGGCGGCACAGATGCTCTTATCCTCGGTTTTACTTCCCATATCAATTACACATATGGGAGATATCTCATGATTTCGGAAAGGAGGAGATACGGGAGGATCCTAGGATACTGGTTAAGCAGCAAGTTACGCAGTTATATTGGGATTGAGTGAAAGGAGAGTCATAGTGATGAAGAGACGACTATTTGCAGCATTGGGTCTCGCCCTTGTTCTGACTGTATTGACCAGTTTTGCCGTAATGGCTGCCGAGAAGAAAACCTATGAGTTTGTAGTCATTACCCATAGTGCTTCCATCGATTTCTGGGTTCCGCTGGTAAAGGGTGCTCAGGATGCTGCTGCTATGATCAATGCAGCGAACCCCAATGTTGAGGTAACAGTAAGACATACCGGTCCCCGCTTGTTTAACGTATCCGAACAGCGGGATATCATGGAAAATGTTATCGAAGCTGGTGTAGATGGTATCATTAGTACTCTGCCTGACCCAACTGCCTTTGACGAGCCGGTCGCTCAGGCTCTCGCCAGAGGTATCCCGGTGATCGCCACCAATACCGATGCTGGCCCGGACAATCCCAGACTGGCCTACGTCGGACAGGGTCAGATAGCAGCCGGTCGAGTTCTGGGCCGGAAGCTGGTTGATCTCATTGGCACCAAAGGCAAGGTAGGTATCGGCATTGAGGACCTGGGCCACACTGCTCTGCAGGAAAGGCTGCAGGGTCTAACGGAAGTACTAGATCAGACCGATATCGATTACACTGTACTGGTAACTACCGCAGACCTAACCCAGGGCGCCTCTGTACTGGAGTCCTATCTAATTGCCAATCCAGATGCAAAGGCTATTGTCAACGTTGACGCCAATACCCAGTGCCACGGGGTTGTTCTGCGCAACTTGGGATTGAAGGGAAAGGTTGTTTCCGCTGGATTTGACCTCGTTCCCGCAACCCTGAACAACATCATCGATGGTTACACTGTGTTTACCATCGACCAGAACCCCTACGTGCAGGGCTTCTATCCAGTTCTGGCACTGTATCTCTACCATGAGTACGATATTGCCCCTGGCGATATTGATTCTGGTGTAGGTATTGTCGATGCCAGCAACGTGCAGAGAGTAATCGAACTGGCAGAACAGGGCTACAGATAAGCCTCAAGCTAGTCGAGACTATTGTAGGGCCGGAGCCTTAGGCTTCGGCCCTATTTGAATTCTGGGGTAGAACGTTTGTCGAAATATGTCAGCAAGTATTCTGCAGCCCGGGTATATTTCGTTTAGGTAAGAGGCATTATAAGGGTGCACCCCAAAGATGGGGTTGCCAAAAAGGGGTCTGTAATGGTCGAGTTAAGATCCATACAGGTTCTAGAATGGATCTGTATGGGTCGAGCAAAGATCAAGACTGGTTCGTCTTTGGATCAGTCTTGGTCGGCGCCAAGGTTATTGCGGGTCTCGTAGGTGTCGGTAATGGCTGGTCAAGTCATTGCCGGCGCTGAAGGAATCCGCAGTAGCCGGACCAAGATCTCCACGGGTTGCTTAGAGATCTATTATGGCCGAGAGGTCATAATGGGTTTCGACCGCGATGCGTGGAGGTCGGGCAAAGATCAGCGTGGTTTCCGTAAGGTTCTGCAGCGGCCGGAAGGCTGTTGCGGGATCTGTAGGGAGGCACGTTGGTCGGAGCGAAGATCATTACAGGCTCCTTCCAAGTGTGATGTAAAAATCCCCGGCGGTTGCCGCCGGGGATTTTTGGTGGGAGTCAAGTTAGTTTCCAAATTCCTCGATATAGGATTGCAGTCGTTCTGCGATTTCACTAAGTGTCCTGGCTTTGCCGGCAATTTGCTCGATGGATGCAGCCTGTTCCTGGGCTGCGGCCGCAATTTGTTGGCTGCCGCTGCTGAGCTGCTGAATGCCGGCATTGATATGCTGCATTTGGGAAATTGAGTCATCCACTTCCTTCTTGAGCTCTACAAAGCTGTCGGTCATGGACCTAAGGATCTCGCTGCCGTCGTGGATTGCCTTGATATTGACCTCCAAGGCACTGTCGGCCTTGGCATCTCCCTCAGCAATATTGGCAACCACACGCCGCACCTCATTGGCTGCCCTCCCGGATTGTTCTGCCAGCTGGCGAACCTCTTCAGCTACAACTGCAAATCCCCGGCCCTGCTCGCCTGCCCGGGCAGCTTCAATGGCTGCGTTGAGGGCCAGCATGTTGGTCTGTTCAGCAATGTCGGTAATATCGCCCACGAACTTATTGATCTGCTCATACCGCTGGCTGAGATCCTTTCTGATGTTGGACAGTTCCATAATGGCATTTTCAATCTGGTTCATCTGATTGACTACATCTTCAATCCTGCTGAGATGCTCCATGGTGGTTTCTCCAACTCTAGTGGATGATTCAGCTAGCACCTTAGAAGTAGCACTGACCTGCTGAACCGTGCCGGCAAACTGGTTAGCCGTACTGGCTACCTCCTGTATCGATGCATTGATCTCCTCTGATGTTGTGAGAAGGTCTTCTCCGCTCTGGACAAGTTCGGTGACAATCTGCCTGGCGTTGTTTGTAAACTGCCGTAATTTCCTGCCCAAGTTGGCCAATGCCTCGCCTAAGGAACCGAGTATCCGGTCATCACTGGATGATAGTGTATCAACGCCGGTGAAGCTGCCCTCCGATAGCTGCTTGATTACCTCCTCGTAATCTCCGACTCTCTGCTTACCGTAATATGCACCAATTGTAGTCACGAGGAAGTTTACCAATAATGCGGCAACGATCCATGCCATCCGCTGCCATGAATCAGCGACCCTGAAAAACCAAAGGATACCTACGGAGGCCAGCAGGACGGCGATGCCCAAGAGCAATCCCTTACGATTGTTTCTCATGTGCGCTCCTCCTTGAACTAGTTCCGTCGATGATGAAGGTCAGCCAATCCTCCATCTTGTCTAGTTCGCCATTAAGGCAGTCATTCCTACACCGATCTAGGCAATAGTTGGCAGGGATGCCAGTTTATGTAAAATCAGATAGAAAAGGATCCCATGGCTCTTTGTGGAAATAAAGTCTCTGAATGCATAGGTGTTGTCCATGATGGGAAGAAGACCCAGCGGGATGTTATCTCCGATGAGAAAGGGAGCTGTATATGTTAAGCGACATCCAAATTGCCCAGGCTGCGAAGCTGCGGCCGATCCAGGAAATTGGAGCTTTGTTGGGGCTGGATGAAGACGATCTGGAACTATACGGGAGGTATAAGGCCAAGATTGGGCCCCGTGTCTGGGACAGGGTGAAGGACCGCCCCAATGGGAAGTTGATCTATACAACGGCAATCACCGCAACTCCTGCGGGGGAGGGTAAGACCTGTACTGCCATCGGCCTTACCCAAGCATTAGGCGAGATGGGCAAGCAGGTGACTGTCTGCCTGCGGGAGCCGTCCTTAGGTCCCACCTTTGGGATTAAAGGGGGAGCAGCAGGCGGTGGTTATGCCCAGGTAGTACCTATGGAGGACATTAACCTCCATTTTACCGGGGACATCCATGCTGTGGGGACAGCCCACAACTTGTTGGCAGCTGTCATTGACAATCATATTTTCCAAGGAAATGAACTGAATTTGGATCCCAAGCGGATATTGTGGCGCAGGGTCATGGACATGAATGACCGGCAGCTGCGGCATATAGTTGTCGGTCTGGGAGGCCCTGGAAACGGCGTCGTCCGGGAATCCGCCTTTGATATAACCGTAGCTTCAGAGATTATGGCAATTCTCTGCCTGGCAGAGGACATGGAGGATTTGAAACAGCGGTTGGGGCAGATACTCATCGGATACAACCGCAGTAAAGAGCCGGTATTTGCCCGGGATCTGGGTATCGTCGGTTCCCTGGCTGTCCTGCTCAAGGATGCCCTCAAGCCCAATTTGGTCCAGACCCTGGAGGGCCAGCCTGCCTTTGTCCACGGCGGTCCCTTTGCCAACATCGCCCACGGCAACAACAGCATCATTGCGACCCGTTTAGCACTGAAGCTTTCCGATTATGTAGTGACTGAAGGCGGTTTTGCAGCTGATCTAGGAGCAGAGAAGTTCTTTAACATTGTCCACGGCTACAGCGGCTTGACTCCTGATGTGGCGGTATTAGTAGCCTCTGTCCGGGCGCTTAATATGCACGGTGGGGTTCCCAGGGACCGTGTGGGAGAGACCAACCTTGAAGCCCTAAAGCGGGGCCTAGCCAACCTTGAAAAACACATCATCAATCTTAAGAAATTCGGCCTGCCTGTGGTGGTGGCAGTAAACCGGTTCCCCACCGATGATGTGGAGGAGCTGGAGTTGGTTGAACAAAGCTGCCGCGAACTTGGGGTTAGAGCTGCGGTTTCCGAAGTTGTGGCAAAGGGCGGTGAAGGCGGCATTGAATTGGCAGCGGCCGTCCTGGAAGCATTGGAGGAAGAAAACCACTTCCGACCTTTGTATGACTGGAAGCTGCCCATTAAGGAGAAGATGGGCATACTCGCCCAGGAAATCTACGGTGCAGAGGACGTTGCCTACACTTCCAGGGCAGAACAAGACATTAGAGACCTTACTGCCATGGGTTTCGGTCGTCTGCCGCTGTGTGTGGCCAAGACCCAGCATTCCCTTTCAGACAATCCAAGTCTGAAGGGTGCCCCTACCGGTTGGACGCTGACGGTTAGAGAAGTGAGGGCATCCCTTGGTGCAGGTTTTCTAGTACCCATCACCGGTGATGTAATGACCATGCCGGGTTTGCCTAAGGAACCGGCTGCTAAGAGAATTGACATTGATGAAGACGGAACTATAGTCGGGTTGTCGTAAGCACTTCGCGGGTGCAGCAGTGATGCGGCTCAAATCGAGTTTGAGCCGCCGAAACCAACGTTGGAGGTATCACAGCATGGCGGTTGAGCAAACCTTTGTTATCATCAAACCAGAAGCTGTAGAAAGAAGATTGGTAGGAGAAGTCCTCGGACGTTTTGAGCGCAAGGGTCTGGAGATTAAGCGGTTAGCTGTTACCCAGATCCAAGAGCAAACGGCGGAGGAGCATTATGCCCATCACAAAGACAAGCCGTTTTTCCCGCAGCTCATGGAAGCTATAACAAAAGGTCCCGTCGTTTTGGCAGTCTTGGAAGGCCATGATGCCATTCAGCAGGTACGGACCCTGGTTGGAGCCACCGATCCAGCCAAAGCAGCTCCCGGCACAATTAGGGGAGATCTTGCCATCAAACTCCCGTATAACATGGTCCATGCCGCGGACAGCCCTGCTGCAGCTGAGCAGGAGATCAAGCGGTTTTTCGGCGACTAAAGGTTTCGATAGGCTGGGAGAGGCAGCGGAAAGATTTAAGGGTAAGGCGCAGCTTTGCCCTTTTCTTTGTTGCTGATCTACCCAGGAATACGGCGGACATGAAGGGGAAGGAAGGCCTGGCATCGTTTGGGGGAGGTAAGATTTGTGGCAAGAATTAATGCCTGCCGGGGGAAAAGAGGCAGTCAGTTGAGTTTGGGGCGGTACATTAGAGGGCAGTACCTTAGAAGGGCTTTGCCCTGCTTAGGGCTGGTCTTATGCTTATTACTGGCCCCAGCGAGCAAAGTGTCAGCAGCTCCTCCATCGAGGGTGCTGCAGCTGCGGGATGCCGGTGGGCAATTGGCAGTCGGTTTAGGTGAAATATCGGGCGCAGTCCGGATCTCAGCAAAGGACGGGGTTCGGGTAAGTACGCCAAGGGGCGGGGTTCTTGATGAGTTTTCCAGGGCCATCCGGGTAGTTGGTGAAGCCGGACAGGGACTAAGGCGCTCGTCGCTCGTTTGGAGGGTGCAGATCAAAGCTGTCCGTGATGAAGGAGCCGCTTTAGCCCTGCGCCAGCAAGTGGAGACAGACAGCGGTGTCTCCAGCTATGTGATCCATGATGAGCCCTGGTATAAGGTTCAAGTAGGTAATGCCGCCAGCACCGAGGAAGCAGAGAACCTTAAGGCGAGGCTGCAGAATCTAGGCTATCAAGATGCATGGATAACAAGGGTTGAGATTTTGGAGGAAAAACCCAGTGAACAGACAGCGGGTACTGGGGCTGCCTTCCGGCTGGAGGATGACAGTGGCGCCGCTTTGCTTCTCATTGAAGAGCCCCAGCTGATGATTGAGCCTATAAACGGCCACCCAGTGACTTTGGAATTGCCGGGCAGCCCTCCCCGCAGCTACCGGGGACATCTGCGGCTGACCTTCTTGGGACAAGGAAAGATCCAGATCGTCAATATCATCGACCTTGAACAGTACTTATACGGTGTACTGGGGGCCGAGCTTTACAGCAATAATCGGGATGATCTGGCTGCGCTGGCGGCTCAAGCAGTAGCTGCCCGCACCTACAGCATCAACAGCCTGGGCAAACATGACAGGGAAGGGTTCGATCTGTGTGCTACGGTTCACTGTCAGGTCTACCAAGGGCTTGAGCGGGAATCTGACCTTATCCGGGAGGCTGTCGATGCCACTACTGGACTTATCTTAGT
Organism: Bacillota bacterium; assembly: GCA_012727675.1. Taxonomy (GTDB): domain Bacteria; phylum Bacillota; class Limnochordia; order DTU087; family DTU087; genus DTU087. The sequence continues at coordinate 12,374 of JAAYGR010000139.1, read as the reverse complement.
GTATGAGGGACGGGCAATCAGCGCGGTTTATCATTCTAACAGCGGCGGAGCAACTGCCGGTGCGGAACAGGTCTGGTCAACCCGATATTCCGGCTACTTGAGACCGAAGGCTGATGAAGCGGTAGATCCCGCCACTGATGCCATGGTTGAGTTGGGCAAGGATAGACCTGGGTATAGCTGGGAGGTTCAATGGCCGGGGGATGTGCTGGCAGACCTTCTTCGCAGGTACCTGCAGACAGAGCTCTCCATGAGCGTTCCTGATTCTGCCGAACTGAGGGGCTTAAGTGTCTTGAAACGGGATGATCTCGGTAGGGTTCAGGAAATTATGATTACCTACGGAATGTCCGATGGGACTGAACTGGAGTACAGGGTCACAAAAGATAAGATCCGGTGGGTTCTCCGGCAGCCCGATGGACGGATACTTCCCAGCACCCGTTTTGAGCTTCAGGTACAAGAAGCCGACGGGCAAATTAAAGAGGTTTCGGCGGTAGGGAATGGCAACGGTCACGGTTTAGGCTTATCTCAGGCAGGGGCCGTCCATATGTCCCGCCTAGGATTTGGATTTGAGGAGATCCTGCGGCATTACTATACAGATGTAGAGCTTGTAGAGTTGGCAGACTATTTTCAGGTGATGGAGGCCCAGCTTCCTTGGGAGGAGAAGGGATTTGTCCTTAATTGGACAGCTGTGCTGGGACCGGACCAAGGTGTACAACAGGTCACGGATGTCTTGGCATGGTCTCCCGACGGCAAATCCATTGCCTTCGGCACCGAGGGAGAGGAAAGCGGCGGACTGTGGATCTTTGATATCTACACAGGCAGCCTGGTGCAGCTTTTAGCAGAGCCGGTGGTGGATGCGGTGTGGAAAGGAGATGGCTCGGCGATAGCTGCCGTCAGCAAGGTGGATGAAGACGGACTGAGGCAGCTTAAGGTAATTGAGATTGGACCGAGTCTTGCAGCTGGGACCGATTCTCTTCCTATTTCTGTCTTGGCAGAGGGAACTGACATCCATTCCCCCATATGGTTAGCCGATAGTGACTTAGTGCTTTTCAGCCAAAATGGTATGATCTACGGTACGCTAGATGGCGTCAGCATACCGGTGATCACCGGCGCCCGCACGCCGGCGGTAAGTTCCAGCGGCCGGCAGCTCGCGTTCAGCAGGGATGGGGCCTTATGGTTTTACCAATTGAGTAGTGGAGCTGCTGTCAAAGTGGATTTACTGGACAGGGTAGAATCCTTGTGCTGGTCGCCAGATGGGAGATACTTGGCTGCTTCTGCCGGTGAAGATGTGGTAGTAGTTAGTGTTGTCACTGATGAGATCACAGCTCGTTTTTCTGGTCGAAGTCCTATCTGGTCTCCTGACGGCGGCTTCCTGGCTTATGTGAGCCAACAGCCAGACGGCAAAGGAGAAGTGCGGATCTGGGAGCTGGAATCCAAGAGTTCAGCGGTCTTAGCCAGTGCTGAGACAGACGGAATCCGGGGAGGTGTTCAATGGGCAGCCTCCGGGCGGCAGCTGGCCCACAGTATAGATGGAAGACTTCATCTCATGGCTTGGTAGTCGTGGGAGGAATTAGTTTATTTTCTACAGTCCATCTGGTATACTATCTCATGACTGCCTTGGGGACCCCTGCCGGCAGTTTCTACTGACTGGTTTGGAAGGAGGTCATACCTCATGGAACTTTGGTACACCGAGAAGCAGACAGAGCATGTCGGGATGACTTGCAAAACTAAGGGCACACTTTTGCGGAAGCGCTCTCCATATCAAGAGGTTGCTGTTATCGACACAGAACAGTTCGGCCGGATGCTGCTACTGGACGGCATTGTGCAGACCACCGTTGCCGACGAATTTGTCTACCATGAGATGATTGCCCATGTGCCTCTGAATGCCCATCCGAATCCCCGCAAAGTAGCGGTGATCGGCGGCGGTGATGGAGGGACCATCCGTGAAATTATCAAGCATGATACAGTGGAACAGGCTGTGCTGGTGGAGATTGATGCCGAGGTGATTGAAGCCAGCCGTCAGTATTTGCCTGAGATTTCCTGCGGGTTAGATGACGAGCGGGTGGAGATCCTGATCACCGACGGTATAGAACATATTCGGGAAGCGAAGAACACCTATGATGTGATCATTATCGATTCCACGGATCCAGTGGGTCCGGCTGTCGGCCTTTTTTCTTCTGAGTTCTACGGCAGTGTGTATGAGGCCCTGAAGGATGATGGGATTATGGTGGCCCAGACGGAGTCGCCCTACTATGAGCCGGAGCATGTTAGACGGACCTTTGCCAACGTCCATACCCACTTTCCCATAACAAAGCTGTACTTAGCCTATATTCCCAGTTATTCCAGCGGCTTGTGGGGTTTTACCATAGGAGCCAAGAAGCACGATCCTGCGGTTATAAATAGGGAAAAACCGCAGTCTCTAAAAACTAGGTATTACAATGCCGATGTGCACAAGGCGGCTTTTGCCCTGCCGGAATTTGTGCGGCAGTTGGTGACGTCTTAGCACTTGGATCGGCTGATGAGGATATATAAGAAGGCTATCGGCACCGGGGGGGTTGCCCGGTGTCAGAAAGGTGAGTTTAACTAAGAAGGTGATGGAATGAGTATTGCCCTAGAGCTGCAATCCCGGATTAAACAAGCCTTTTTGGAGGCCCTAAACAAGGCAGCTGCAAGTGAGGGCTGGATAATCGAGAATCTGCCTGCTGTTGAGCTGGAAATACCTAAGGACAAGAGCCATGGAGATTTGGCTACCAACCTGGCCATGCAGCTGACCAGGGAGGTAAAACAAGCTCCCCGGCGCATTGCCGAACTGCTCATTCAACACCTGGACCTGACAGATACTTTCATCGAGAGTGTTGAGGTGGCTGGACCTGGGTTTATCAACCTGCGCCTTAACAACCAATGGCTGTACAAGGTCTTAAGGGATATTGAAGAGCAGGGCGATGGCTACGGTCGCTCCAATCATGGACAAGGCAAGAAAGTACTCTTGGAGTTCGTTAGTGCCAATCCGGTAGGTCCCATGAATGTTGTCAATGCCCGGGCAGCGGCGGTGGGGGATACCCTGGCCAATATCATGGAAGCTGCCGGGTATGATGTAAGTCGGGAGTACTATGTAAATGACGCAGGTCGGCAAGCATATCTTTTCGGTCTCTCCCTCCTTGCCAGATATAAGGAGTTGGCTGGTCTGGAGGTAGAGTTCCCCGAAGATGGCTACCCCGCTGATTATGTCACAGAGCTGGCTGAGGTCCTGCGGCAGGAAGTGCCGAATCTGTTAGAGAAATCTCAAGAGGAGCAAGAGGCTTTCTGCAAGCGGTGGGGTACCGACCGGATGGTTGAACAGCAGAAGGCGGATTTGGCCGCCTTTGGAGTAGAATTTGACCTGTGGTTCCGGGAGCGGGATTTGCACCAAGGGCAGCAGCTGGATGAGGTAATCAAGTTCATGCAGGAAGCCGGCTACCTGTATGAAGAGGATGGGGCGATTTGGTTTGCCTCTACCAGATTTGGCGATGACAAAGATCGGGTTATGGTCAAGTCTGATGGCGAACTAACCTATCTTACCCCTGACGTGGCCTATCATTGGAACAAGTACCGCCGCGGGTTTGAGCATCTGATTGATATCTGGGGGCCTGACCACCACGGCTACATTGCAAGAATGAGTGCTGCCATTCAAGCACTGGGTTATCCGGCAGATAGTTTTGAAGTTATTATTCTACAGCTGGTGACCCTCCTGCGCCACGGTGAGAAGGTGCGCATGTCCAAGCGGGCAGGGAGATTTGTCAGTATGAAGGAGCTACTGGATGAGGTCGGCAAAGACGCGGCCAGGTACTTCTTCCTGATGCGGGCTCCCGACAGTCACTTGGATTTCGATATGGCTTTGGCTGTAGAGCAGAGTCAGGAGAACCCGGTCTATTATATCCAGTATGCCCATGCCCGTATTTGCAGCATTCTGCGGCAAGCTGAAGAAAATGGTGTTAAGCTGCCAGCGGCGGCCCAGGCCGATCTGAACATGCTGGAGACAGAGGCGGAGCTTGATCTAATCAAGAAACTGGCCCAACTGCCGGAGGAGATTATCGAGGCAGCGGAGCGGAGAGAACCCCATAGGATAGCCCGTTACTGCTATGAATTGGCTTCTACCTTCCACAGTTTCTATACCCACTGCCGGGTCTTAGGTGAGGAGGAAGCCCTGCAGGACGCGCGACTGGTTTTGGTCCAGGCAACAAAGCAAGTTCTCCAAATAGCACTGGGGATTTTGGGGGTTTCAGCTCCTGAGCAGATGTGAGTAGAAGAGCCCGTTGGCTAGGTAAGCGAGGAGGAGCGATATGGCAGGGCAATCGATCTCTAAGTCATGGCTGATAATCCGCAGGGGAATTCGGTATTCCTATGATTATCTGGGGATGGTGATTGCTGCCAGCGCCCTCTGGTTTATTACAGGCTTCTTCCCCATTTTGGTGGTCACCAGCTTCAGCAAGTTTATACAAAATCCAGCAGTGATCGGAGTAGGTATCTTCTTGACAGTGGTGACCATGGGTCCGGCAACCGCCGCAGTTCATGGCATTGCTACCAGGATTGTACAAAATGAGGATGTGAGGGTCCGGGAATTCTTTACTTTTTTCCAGAAGTTTTTCTCGCGAAGTGCTGCCCTGGTACTGCTCAATGTCCTCATTTTGTTGATCCTGGCTTCGGATCTAATTTTTACCTTGAATAGTCCCAATAAGTTCATCCAAATGCTGTCAGGCATCTGGATTTACTTCTTTATTTTTTGGGCATTAATGAGTAATTACATTTTCCCATTCCTAGTTAATCAGAATATCGGTGTTTTCTTAACCATGAAGCGGTCAGCTTTGCTGGCCCTGGATAATCTGGTGGTTACCATTGCCCTATCTGTGGCAGTACTAATAGTAGTGGTGTTGAGTGTGATTCTAGCTGCACCTGTACTGCTTTTGATGCTGGGCATCATAGCTTTTCTTCAAAATGTTAGTTATCATGAGCTGATGCAGAAGTATGATGATGCACCTTCTCAAGGGACAACCGTTGAGACAACCACTGAAGGTGAGGTTTAGCAGGGAACTCTATTATGCCGCATTTGACTATTATGGGGCTGCCTCCTGTGACAGCAGCCAGCAATTACAGAGCTTCCTTAGAGGAGGCTTCTTTTTTGTGGGAGTTCCTGTATCTTTACGGATTAAATGATAAGAGCTAAAATAAGGCAGTAGGTTTATGCGAGAAAGGGGCATGCCCGTGGCTAAATTCATATTCGTAACCGGAGGCGTTGTATCAGGCCTCGGCAAGGGTATTACCGCAGCTTCCCTGGGCCGCTTGCTGAAAAGCAGGGGCTTTAAGGTTACCATAGGTAAACTTGATCCGTACATCAATGTGGATCCAGGGACTATGAGTCCGTTTCAACACGGAGAGGTCTTCGTTACCGAGGACGGGGCCGAAACTGATCTAGATCTGGGGCATTACGAAAGATTCATTGATAAGAATCTGACCAGAGCCAGTAATGTTACCGCCGGCAGGATCTACTGGTCGGTGATTACAAAGGAGCGTCAGGGAGAGTACCTAGGGGGAACGGTTCAGGTGATTCCCCATATTACCAATGAAATCAAGGAGCGAATTCTCTGCCTTGATCGGGAACAAGACAATGATGTTGTCATAGTAGAAATTGGCGGGACAGTTGGCGACATCGAATGCCAGCCTTTCCTGGAGGCTATCCGTCAGCTGAAAAACGATATCGGCCGAGACTCCTGCCTCTACATTCATGTGACTTTGGTGCCCAATATTAAGGCATCTCGGGAGCTGAAGACCAAGCCCACCCAGCACAGCGTCAAGGAACTGCGGGGTCTGGGTATTCAGCCGGATATCATCGTCTGTCGTTCGGAGCATCCCCTTTCCGAGGAGATCAAGGCCAAGATAGCTCTATTTTGCGATATCGATAAAGAAGCAGTTATACCCAACCTTGACGCAGAAACCATCTACGAAGTACCTCTGATTTTTGAACAGGAAAATCTTGCCAGGATAGTTTGCCGGCGGTTGGGTCTTGATGAGGGCAAACCAGATCTTAAGGATTGGAAAGAAATTGTCGAAAAGATCAAGAATCCCAAGCGCCATGTGGAGATCGGACTTGTCGGTAAGTATGTGTCAATGCCTGATGCGTATATGAGTGTGATCGAAGCATTATACCATGCGGGAATAGAAACTGAGAGCGAAGTTAAGGTCAAGTGGATTCAATCTGAAGAACTGGAGAGTGAAGATGCCGATCTAGATGCCATCTTAGGAGGCTGTGACGGCATCCTGGTGCCCGGCGGATTCGGTCACAGGGGCGTTGAGGGTAAAATTAGGGGAATTCAGTATGCCAGAGAACACAAGATACCCTTCTTGGGAATTTGTCTGGGCATGCACTGCGCTGTCATCGAGTTTGCCCGCAATGTCTGCGGTATGCATGGAGCAAACAGCTCTGAGTTTGCTCCCGACACTCTTTATCCAGTAATCGACCTGATGCCCGATCAGCGCCATGTCGAGGATCTGGGGGGCACAATGCGCTTAGGAAGCTTCCCCTGTCTGCTGTCTGCCAGCTCCAAAGCATATGAGGCTTACGGTGAGGCAGAGGTCTATGAACGCCACAGACATAGGTATGAGGTAAACAATGCTTTCCGAGCAGCCCTTGAAGAAAAGGGAATGGCTCTGACAGGAGTTTCCCCAGATGGGCGTCTGGTGGAAGTGGTGGAAATTCCTGATCATCCATGGTTTGTGGCTTGTCAGTATCACCCTGAGTTCAAATCCCGGCCTAATCGGTGCCATCCTTTGTTTAGGGAATTTGTTTCAGCTGCCTTGAGACAGCGGGAGAGAGCAGACTGAAGAAATAAGCTAGACGGTGAACGGCATCTACTGGCAAAGGTGCTGGTGGCGCGAACCTAAGCCTTTTGATATAATAATCGCGAGATTAGTTGAGGGCAGCGTTCATTCATCAGTGGCACGGTTGTGGGAGGCTGCTGAAATGGATGGGTTATCACCTTGGGAGACGAGAGAGGTGGAAGATATGGTTCGGGTTAAGGTAAAGCTAGTTGGCATTGACCAGGTTGCCATGTGCCCGGTTGTAGTAGTGACTGACATGGATGAACGGCATTTCTTGCCCATCATGGTAGGTCCTGCTGAGGCCAATGCAATTGCCATGGAACTCGAAGGGATTAAGCCGCCCCGACCACTAACCCACGATCTAATGCGGGACCTGCTGAGCAAGCTGGATGCCCAGGTTGATCGAGTAGTGATCTCGGACCTCAGGGATGAGACGTACTATGGTTGTATTGTTCTTAAGACGGTAACGGGGAAAGTTGAAGTGGATGCCAGACCAAGTGATGCCATTGCCCTTGCACTCCGCACCCAGAGTCCGATCTTTGTTTCGGAAGCTGTAGCTAACCAAGCCATGATTGCCGATCGCGAGGCTGCGGGCGGGGAGACTTCGGCAGACAGCCATGATGAAGAGGCGGAAGAATTCCGCCGGTTCTTGGCTGATCTCACCCCCGATGACTTCCGCCGCAATCTCCAATAGCTAAAGCGGCGGTCCGTCAGTTATAAAGTCTGCCTCCCCGGTTTATACTGGAAAGGATAGAACGGGGAGGCGATTTTTATGAAAAATGACCGCCGGGAAGGGCCACCCCTTGGCAAAATAAACTAACGGTTCCTAAAGGAGTTTGTTTCTAGGTAGCGAAACCTTACAACTGAGCCGCCAAGGGAGTGGACTTAGATGTTGATTGATACAAGACGAGTCGTGGCCGTGCGGTGTCCCCAATGTGGTCGGCTCGAACTCCGTGATTACTCTCTGTTCGAGCTACATAGCAGCAAACCAACCACCATTCGCTGCCAGTGCGGGCATTTTCTAGTAGAGATTGGACGGCACAGCCGCTTATACAAACTGCACATCGGTTGTATCATATGCGAAACCCAGCACGAGATCCTCGTGGATGCCAAGGGGCTTATCCATAATGATGCTTTGGTGCTCTTCTGCCCTGTAAGTGATATTGACCTGGCTATGATTGGACGGGCTGAACGGGTGCAGGAGCTCTTGGCCGCGGAGGGAGATCTGCTGGCAAATGTAGTGGTGCCAGGAGCCATTGACTCTGCATTTGTTGACATTGAGATAATGCGGGAAGTATTGGGGCGGCTCCAGACCTGGGCCAATGATGGACAGTTGTATTGCGGCTGCGGCAATCGTCAGCTGGAGCTTGACCTTTTCTCCGAGAAGGTTGAAGTTGTGTGTTCAGAGTGTGGCGGAACATTAGTTATATATGCCGAACGGGAAGAAGACCTTGCCGCCATGGAAGGGCTTCAGGAGGTTGTCCTAAAAAAAGGCGCTTTCACATGTATCGACTCAGCTGACTTTCGTTACCGACATAGAGTATAGACAAGGGTCAAGTATGGCCCGGCAAGTGGGAGGAGAAGAATTTGGCTTTAGTAACTGTCGCTGAATTAACCAGGGCCGCTGCCGAAGGCGGCTACGCTGTAGGAGCCTTCAACCTAAATAACATGGAGATCCTGCAGGCCGTTATCGCCGCCGCTGAGGAGGAGCGCTCGCCTGTCATCTTGCAGGCAAGTCAGGGCGGCCTAAAGTATGCCGGCATCGATTATATTGCAGCCATGGCCCGGGTGGCCGCGGAAAACGCATCTGTGCCGGTGGCTCTGAATTTAGATCACGGGACCAGTTTTGAACAGGCAATGGTGTGTATTCGTAAGGGTTTTTCGGCCGTGATGATCGATGGTTCTCAGCTGCCTTTCGAAGAGAACATTGCTTTGGTAAAACGGGTTGCAGATGTTGCCCACGCAGTGGGTGTCTCGGTGGAGGCAGAATTGGGTAAGATTGGCGGCACCGAAGACGATATTGTGGTTGCCGAGCAGGATGCCACCATGACCAATCCAGATGAAGCTGCCGAATTTGTGGAGCGGGCTCAGCCTGACCTCTTGGCTGTAGCCATAGGTACGGCCCACGGAGTCTATAAAGGGGAGCCCAGGATTGACTTTAAGCGTTTGGAAGAGATCAAGAAGCGAGTAGACATCCCCTTGGTCTTACACGGCGCTTCAGGTGTGCCTGATGAGGCAATTCGGAAGGCCTGTCAGCTTGGAATCAGCAAGATCAATATTGATACAGAACTGCGGGTAGCCTTCACACAAGCTGTCCGCAACGTTTTGGAAGCAGCACCCAATGAGATAGACCCCCGGAAAATCTTAGGTCCGGCAAGGGAAGCTATGCAGAAGGTAGTACAGGAGAAGATGCGTTTGTTTGGCTCTTCTGGAAGAGCATAAAAAGGTTACTAGCGAAGCAGGCGGGTGAACTAATCTACCACCCGCCTCCCATTCTTGACTTTGGTTCACCATCATCGTCTGTCTGACCTTGATTGATGCCAGCATGTTCTTGAGTACTCTCCTACTCACAAATTCAGCTATCATTCAGCGAGAACAAGTCTAAGAATTTTATATCAGCCACCTGTAAAAGGCGGCAGCTGCAATCTTGCGCTGCTAGACGCAATAATCCCACTGTTTTGATAAGTGGCAATTTCAGTACAGAGGGTTAAGGAGTGGAGTTATGAACATTTCTCAACTGGAAGAGAAAACATCGGCGGAGCTGCAGGAGATCGCGAAAGAGCTTGAGATCCCCGGTTCTTCACGGCTCCGCAAGCGTGAACTTATCTTTGAAATTCTAAAAGCTGAGTCAAACAAAGAGGGTCTGGAATTCAAAGACGGGGTACTGGAGATCCTTCCTGACGGTTACGGATTTCTGCGGGTAGAGGGATATGCTCCCAGCAGTGAAGATGTCTACGTATCACCATCTCAAATCAGGAGATTCAGCCTGCGAACCGGTGATTTAGTCCTAGGGCAAGTAAGACCCCCAAAAGACAATGAACGGTATAACGCTCTCCTAAAGGTTGTAGCCGTTAACGGCCTCGACCCTGAAAAAGCCACCAGCCGACCCAACTTCGAAGACCTCACCCCCATCTATCCCTACGAGCGCCTGCGGCTGGAAGTTTCCCAGGAAGATACGGCAACAAGACTAATTGATGTTGTAGCGCCTTTGGGAAAAGGTCAGCGGGGCTTAATCGTAGCTCCGCCTAAGGCCGGCAAGACCACAGTCTTAAAGAAGATAGCCAACAGCGTAACCCATAATCATCCGGAAGTTGAACTGATGGTACTTCTCATCGATGAGCGGCCGGAGGAAGTCACCGACATGCAGAGGTCCGTCGATGGAGAAGTGATCAGCTCAACCTTTGACGAGCCCCCGGATAACCACGTCCGAGTGGCAGATATGGTATTGGAGAGGGCCCGGCGTTTAGTGGAGCATGGAAGAGATGTTGTCATTTTGCTGGACAGTATTACCCGGCTGGCCCGGGCCCATAACCTGGTGGTACCACCCAGCGGACGCACCCTTTCCGGTGGTGTTGATCCAGCGGCGCTGCATCGTCCCAAGCGATTCTTTGGTGCTGCCCGCAAGCTCGAGGAAGGGGGCAGTCTTACAATACTAGCTACTGCTCTCATCGAAACAGGTTCTCGAATGGATGACGTGATATATGAAGAGTTCAAGGGTACCGGCAACATGGAGCTCCACCTAGACCGACGCCTTGCAGAACGGCGTATTTTCCCCGCCATCGATATCTACCGGTCAGGCACACGGAAAGAGGAACTGCTCTTGACTGAGCAGGAACTGGAGATGATGTGGCTGTTGCGAAAGGCTTTCAGCTCCGTTGGGACGGCAGAAACGACAGATATTCTCATTGACCGAATTATGCACACCAAGTCCAACGCGGAGTTGATAGACTTAGTCATTAATTCTACCTTCGCGGAGAATGTGCGGTCATCATAGCTTGACACCTTGGCTTGTATTGTGCATGGGTGAAAGGACCGACTTCCAAATATAGGAAGTTAAACCTACAGAAGAATTTCTCAGCAAAAAAAGGATTTAGCCCCCAACGGCAAGAAATTAACAAATTGATTCCATAGGATTGGAGTGGGTAGCGTTGGAGGACAATCGCACCAGCCGCTGGCGTCCGGGATGGACCCTTTTGATACTTATGATTTTTGTTGCCTTGACAGTCTCCGATGAGGCTTCTAGGTTGACCTCCGATTCTCAGGTTCAGTTTACATGGAACCAGGATTTGTTGGGAGGAACCGATCAGGGTGGTCCTGATCCTGATGATCTCGAATTTGCTTCGCTAATGTCTGATGACCTCCAAGCACTCCTCGCCATGGCAGGTGCGAACAGTGCCCCCTCCGTTTCCCTTGGAGAGATAATTAGTTCTGCAGATGGGGAGACTACGAAAGAGGCATCGGGGTTACTCGATGCTGTCACTGTCGCGGCTCAAGATGATGAAGCTCAGCCAGCGGACCAACCATCCGAAAAAGACAAACCTACCGTGTTAACCCATGTAGTGGCACGGGGGCAGACCCTATGGGATATTGCCAAAATCTATGGAATCCATATCGACACAATTGTGGCGGCCAACGGGATCAGCGATCCCCAGCGCCTGCAGGTAGGACAGAAATTGACCATTTTGACCATGGATGGAGCTCTGCATACAGTAAGGGCGGGGGATAGTGTATGGAGCATAGCCAGGGCTTACCAGGTTAAGACCCAGGATATCGTTGAGGCCAATGACTTATCGGATCCCAGTGCCCTGCGGGTAGGACAGCAGCTGGTGATTCCAGGTGCGCAGGCAGTGGCTGCCCAGCGCTATCAGCTGGTTGGATCCAACGGCCAGCTGCGGAGAGCCTTTGATTGGCCGGCAAGGGCCCGGATATCATCCCGGTTTGGCCCTCGGTGGGGCAGCATGCACTATGGATTGGATATTGCGGTTCCTATAGGAACTCCCATACGGGCCGCTGCCGATGGACGGGTTACCTGGAGCGGGGCTCGGGGCTCATACGGTAATCTTGTAATCATCGACCATGGGCAAAGGGTAGAGACGCGATATGCCCATAATTCTCGGCTAGCTGTTAAGGCTGGTGAGACTGTAAAGCGTGGGCAGATCATCGCCTACAGCGGCAATACCGGCCGGTCAACCGGTCCGCATCTCCATTTTGAGATCCGTTATCGAGGGACAGCGGTTGATCCTGAAAAATATCTCTTGCCCTAGTGCCGGTTGGCGTCTTGCAGAAGTTTCCATTATAGGCAGCACAGGCAAGAAGAAAATCAGTGTACGGGTGCGGCTTGCGCCCATCCCAACAATCATGGTATAATTCTACGGTGTGTATATCGCATTTTCGAATTTTATAGTACCAAATGGGGAAAGAGGTGACAGGCCGTGAAGGAGAAGATTCATCCACCATACTATCAGACAACAGTTACCTGTGCCTGTGGTGCTAGTTTTGAAACTGGTTCCACCCGGGAGGACCTT
>JAAYGR010000138.1 GCA_012727675.1 Bacillota bacterium | reverse complement strand
GGTATACACATTGACTGGGAAAGCCACTTTAAGCAGGACCTGATGTTCATGCCAGTCCACTTCTGTTTCGAAATCTATCCTGGGGATCCGCCCGTAGAGAATGATCTTCTGGTCAATGGTGGAATCCATAAACTGCCACTGAAGCCCCACAACCGCCTTTTCCGGTCCATTCTCCAGAACCCTGGCATCCCGCAGGTCGGTAATCTCCCAAGATTTTTCCTGGTAGAAGACATCTATATCCCAGGCATCCCAATTAGCCGGTTTATCTTCAAAGGCAACTAAGACATTACCCACCGCCCCAGGCGCCAATACCTCCCGCTGGTTGACCTTGTCGTAGATTCGGGATAGACGTCCATGCTCATCGAGGGTGAGCAAGAAGAAATCATTCTCCATGGTACTGGTGGTTACCTTCATGGTGGAACCGAATGCCGAGGATTTTTCTACCTTAAGCACCTTATAGCCTTTGGCAGGCACATTCTCCACCCAGAATACGCCCTTGGCCTCTCCATCCACCTCGGTCCGCTGGATGGGCCGCCGGCTGCCGTCATCATCGATAACCACAGCTCCATCAAGCTCATCCCGCCAAGGCGTCAGGACCAGATCGCTTCTCTCCCAGGAAAGGGGATTAAAGACCACCAGTTCCCCTGCCTCTACGTTCATCTCGGAGATTAACGCATTGACTGCTTCCTCCAAAGCCTTGCCGCCAAGCTGCTTAACTTCAGCGTACTGCTGCTCGCTGTCCTCATACACCGACCCGATAGATGAACCGGGGATAATATCATGGAACTGATTGGTCAGCACCAACTCCCAAGCCCTGTTGATTTCCTCGTGGGGGTAGACAAACCCCGGCACTAAGGCATGGGCTAAGCTGCTGTAAAGTTCAGCATTGGACAAGAGGAACTCAGATTTGCGGTTATTCCTCTTAGTCCTGCCCTGAGAAGTATAGGTCCCCCGATGAAGCTCCAGGTAAAGCTCCCCATGCCAAACCGGCAGCCTGGGGTCATCTGCTACAGCAGCATCCAGCTCCTCGAAGAAATCCCCTGCTTTACCCAATCGAAATTCCGGCATGAAGTTGAGATATCTCATAGCCCTGGCATTTTCCAGCATATCCCTGGTTACACCGCCGCCGCCATCTCCCCATCCGTAGGCAGAGAGCAGGAGATTGTTGATATCCTTCTGCTGATAGTTATCCCATGCACTCTGGACCACATCCGCATCAGTAAAGCCATTGTAGGTGTAGGCCCTATCCTCCGGCCTGTTCTTAGTGGTGATGAAGTGGGTCAGCACCTCAGTGCCGTCGATCCCCCGCCAGCGGAATGTATCATAGGGGAACCGGTTGAATTGGCTCCAGCTGATCTTGATGGTCATGAAATAATCGAGACCGCTCTTCTTGATGATCTGGGGCAAGGCCCAGGAATAGCCGAATACATCCGGCAGCCAAAGGGTGTTGCACTTGACACCGAACTCCTTTTCAAAGAAGCGTGTGCCGAAAAGGAACTGCCTAACCAGGGATTCTCCCGATGTTACATTGCAGTCAGCTTCCACCCACATGCCGCCGTTAACTTCCCATCTGCCGGCTGCCACTTGCTCTTTGATCTGCCGGTAGATGTCGGGATAGTCTTCTTTAATGAACTTATACAGCTGGGCTTGGCTTTGAATGAAGACAAATTCCGGATACTGCTCCATCAGCCGCAGGGCGGTGCTGAAGGTACGGCTGCACTTTTCTCTAGTGTGCAGAAGCTGCCACAGCCAAGCCACGTCAATATGGGAATGGCCAACACCTACCACCACCGGCCGCAACTCACTGGCAGGAATGCTGGATAGGTCTTCCCTCAGCCTTTCTAAAGCCTCTGCTACAGATGCGTAGAAAGCCTCCGAGCCCGGCTTGCGGTAATCGACGGCGAGAAGTGCCCGGTCGATGAACTGAGCAACCTTAATAAACACCGGATCCTTTTCATCCAGGGTAAGGGCTGCCCGGAAAGCATTGCGGAGCAGATAATAAAATTCCTCCGCTGCCGGCTTGATCTTAACCAGCTTAGCCTGGGTGAAAGCCCCTTCCTTATAGTTCATACCGGTAAAGGCTTTAACTGCCAGTTCTAGCTCTTTACCACCCTGCACATATTCTGAAGGGAGCACCGCTTCCTGATGCCGGGTATCCAATCCCTGTAAAGGCTCGCCGTTAACATACAGGAGAGCTTCAGAGGAAGTAGCTTCCCACTCCCCTTCACGGCCGAAGAACAAGTATACGGCTACCTTGTCTCCCTCCCACTCCGGGGGAATGGCGCACTTTGCAAAAAACCACCGCCACTCATTGGGACCTCCCCACCTGTCACCCAATTCAAAAGGCTTCAGCTCATCTGGACTGAAGGCGGGAATGGACCGGTGATCCCAAGCTGCGTTAGCTACCTGCCAACCGGTTATTGGAACACTTGCTTCATAAATATATCTGGAAAACTCGGCCAACCGACTGCGCACTTTTTCTTCCCACAAAAGGCCAGGCACTGTCTCACACCTCCATGCCGAATTATGTAAATCTTTCCTATGCAGGCAAATTACGATTGTTTCTTCGCTAATATAGAGCAATTATCCTGTCTGAAGGACTAATGATACTACCAAAGCCCCTGTAATTAGAAACGGACCGTAGGGCACCATATCCTTCCTGCCTTTCAACCGCAGGGCTAGGAGAATAAAGCCGATGATTCCACCTAGAATAACTCCGATGGTGAGGGAAATCAGCATCTCCCGCAGGCCTAGGAAAGCCC
>JAAYGR010000137.1 GCA_012727675.1 Bacillota bacterium | reverse complement strand
GGGCGATGTCTATGCCATCGCTCTTCATGAGACCTCGCTCCTTTCTGTCTATCTGTTGGTGCGAGGTCTCTATTTTTATCTCCACACGCGTTTTTCCTGCCACCGCCTACCAAAACTTTACGCTAACCTTCGAGCCGGTACGTGTCAACTACTTTCACCTGGGGCTTCAGGTGCAGAGGTTCAATGTGCGGCTCATCACAGGGAATTGAGTTAACCATGCCGAAAAGTGTTATTGTGGGCAATGATTATCTAGATAGGGATGAGGCTCTATGAAGGTTCCACCAACTGACTCAAGAGCAGCTTATGACAAGAAACAGTCACCTATATTGGTTACACTTATTGGACTCTTAGTCGCATATATGCCCCAGTATATACACAAGATCCTAGGCTTACTGAGAGTACAACTTGGACCTGAGGGACCTCCATCAGTAATTCTGTGGAACTGGCTGTCTGTCGTACTCTTGACGGCATATATCATCGTAATCGAGCGAAAAAGCCTTGCCTCGATTCTCTTAGTACGTCCGAAGATAAAGGATTTGACATGGGCATGTATCTTTTGGATGATGGCAACTAGCTGGAATTGGGCGATGAATATAATCGTTGCGCCTCAAGCACAAAATGAAGGACTCGGAACCATCATTCAACTTCCTATACCAGTAATCATCGGAATGATTTTTACTACAGCAATTACAGAAGAAATCCTCTATAGAGGATATCCAATTGAACGTCTGCGTGAGCTAACCGGAAATGCGTGGGTTGGAGT
Source organism: Bacillota bacterium (assembly GCA_012727675.1). GTDB lineage: Bacteria > Bacillota > Limnochordia > DTU087 > DTU087 > DTU087. Next base: position 11,430 of record JAAYGR010000137.1, on the reverse strand, counting down.
ATCCTTCAGTCTGATTGTGTTCCTGCTTCCTCACATTCGATTTTTTGGGGTGCAGTGGCTTCTTTACCATGGTGTTGGCACTATCTTGACCTACATTCTTTACATGTGGCGCCGAAATCTGTGGGCCTGTATCTTAATGCATTTTCTCGGGAATGCGCCCCTGCTTCTTCCTGCTCTAGGTATGGGTTAATGTTAGGGGGCTATCCTACTTTGATACTCCCTTACGCTCTATCCCAGCCTGCTTTGCCGAAAGAGCCTGTCCCCTACTATAGGGCAAGACAGGCTCTTGACTGTAGTACACTCCACTACACGTCTATCTCCTTCCAGCCTCCCTGACGGAACCGCCAGGCCAACAGCAGGGCTCTGACGAATAGGTCAAGAATCATGGCGATCCAGGCACCGATCAGGCCTAGATCCGTAGTAGTTGCCAAAATATAGGCGATAGTAACCCTGACACCCCAGAAACCCAAGACAGTGATCAGCATTACCCAGCGGGTATCTCCAACTCCCCTAAGTCCGCCTGCTAAGGTCATTACCCAAGCTAGGGCCGGCTGCGAAATGGCCACTATACGCAGGCATTGAGCTGCTAAATCGATAACCTCTGGATCCCGACTAAAGAGCCCGACAAAGAATCTAGGAAAAACAAAAAAGAGAATACCCATAGCGGACATAACCAATGTCGCCATTTTACCGGATTCATATCCGCTTTGCTCTGCTCGGTCGGGATCACCGGCACCTAGACTTTGACCCACCAAGGTAGTAGCTGCCAGAGAGAATCCAGCACCCGGCATGAAGGATATTGATTCAGCCGTAAGGGCCACAGCATGGGCGGCAATACTCACAGTATCCAGCCCAGCCACGATCATTCCGTAAACCAGTTGAGCACTGCGCATTAGGCCTTGTTCTACAGCTGCCGGAATACCGACTCTGACAATCCGGCGTACAATTTCTGGATCAAACCTAAAGCGCTCATTGAACCGCAGAGACAGTGCTCCCCGTTCTCCATATACAGCTCTGAATACTAAAATCGCTCCGGCCAAACGGGCAATATTGGTTGCCCAAGCAGCACCCGCGACGCCCATGGCGGGAATTGGCCCTGCGCCATAGATAAGAATGTAGTTCCCCACGATGTTTATCACATTGGAAACTCCGGTGATCACCATTGGGGTCCGTGTATCTCCGGCGCCCCGCAAACAAGAGTTGATGGTCATCATCAGCAGGGCAAAAAGTAAGAACGGTATTGTAATTCGCAAGTAGATCGTTCCGGCCTCAATTACTGCTGGATCAGGAGATTCCTGCATCACCATCATGAAAGTCACGCACCGCTCAGCATAAAGCGTCCCGAGAAACAGTAAAGGTACACCGATTAGGAAAACCAGCACCAATGCCTGGCGCATGGCTTCATTGGCTGTCTTCTTGTCATTGGCCCCGGTGCTGCGGGCTACCAGTGCTGTGGTCCCAATGAGAACTGCTGCAAAGATTGCTACACCCAAATTAACCAGTCGATTGGCCAGCTCTACACCTGCCAGATAAGCTGCTCCCAGCAGCCCCACCATGGCGGTGTCTGCGATACCTACACTCATTACCAGTAAATTCTCTATGACTGCCGGCCAGGCCAAGGTCATAACCTGTCGCCGCAAAGAGCCCTTTTCTGGGCTAGGCGACACCCGTTGAATTGCTGCCAACTTTCTCCCTCCCACCCACACTACTCCAGGCTATATAATGCTTGTTAGTTATTTCGTATTAGTCCTCAGCTAATGGAAACCGCAACAGCCGCCAACAGATTCATAATACCATGGGCAAGAATCGGGGTAAGCAGGGTCTTTCTCTTTTGGTATGCATAGCCCAACAGCATCCCTACTAAGAAAACCTGCAAGAAGTGAATAACATAACCATGCACAGCAGCAAAGAGCAAGCTCCCCATGACAAGGGACTTCACTTTTCCCCACTGCAGGTTGAAGACACTGAGGACATAACCCCGAAAGAAGGTCTCCTCGGAGATGGGTACCACCAATACCACCAGCGCCCACATATACAAGCGCAGCCAAGGATAATGGCCGGTTTTCAGCACATTGGCCACCAGCTCATTCTCCTGACTCAGCATCTGCATCACCGTGGCATTATCTAGGAATAGACCGAAGACCGCTACACTGATCCGCTCACATATCAAACTGACAAATAAGCATACGATCCCCAGGCCGATGCCCGCTAGGGCATCTTGCAGAGGCTTCCGCCATACGTGTCCTATATCCTTCAAGCTGCCGCCCACGCTCCAGACAACGCCCCACGGCAAGAGAAAAAGCGCTGCTTCTTGAGCAGACATCGCGATGGCCAGGTTGATTTGTTGAATTTTGTCGGCAGAGAAGTTGGTTACCGCACCGAACAGCATATTGCAGCTCATATAAGCTAAGGCTGGAACTACCACCAGGCTGATGACTAAGATGGTCACGAGATCCCAAACCGAACTGTAAGGTCCTTCTCTAGGCTGCATTTCCCTTCAACTCCCCGTCTATCATAACATAGTTCGTTAAGCTAATGTAGATTCTTGGTTTTCTCGTGTTGTTCGGCTTACAAAGACAAATCCCGGAATCCGGCAGATTACCGAACCCGGGACTTGTGATCTCCTGGGTAGTTCTTCCTTATAGGTGATAGTTGGGGGCTTCCTTAGTTATCTGTATGTTGTGAGGATGGCTTTCTCGCAAGCCTGCAGAGGTGATCCTAACAAACTTGGTCTTAGTTTTTAGCTCCTCGATATCTCTAGTTCCACAATAGCCCATTCCGGCTTTCAAGCCGCCCACCAGTTGAAATATGGTCTCTGATACCGGACCTTTATAAGGCACCCGACCTTCGATGCCCTCTGGTACCAACTTAGACTCCCTTTCCTGGAAATAGCGGTCAGAACTGCCGTCCTTCATGGCACCCATAGACCCCATGCCCCGATACACCTTGTAGCGCCTGCCCTGATAGGTTTCAGTATCACCAGGGGATTCTTCTGTACCGGCCAGCAAGCTCCCCAACATCACCACATCAGCACCGGCAGCAATTGCTTTTACAATATCACCGGAGTACTTGATGCCCCCATCGGCGATGATGGGGACTCCAGTTCCGGCTGCAGCTCTAGAGCAGTCCCAGATAGCGGTAATCTGGGGCACACCAATCCCGGCTACCACCCGAGTTGTACAGATACTGCCCGGACCAATTCCAACCTTGACGGCATCGGCACCTGCTTCTATCAAAGCTTTGGTAGCCTCTGCAGTAGCTACATTGCCGGCGATGATATCGACTCGATCTCCGTATTTATCCTTTAGCCAGGCAACGGAATCTATCACCCTTCTGGAATGCCCGTGGGCAGTATCTACAACCAGTACATCGACACCGGCTTCCACCAAGGCAGCTGCACGATCAGACAAATCAGCTCCGACTCCCACCGCCGCTGCCACCCGCAGACGCCCTTGGTGATCCTTGGCTGCATAAGGATACTGGATAGCTTTATTTATATCTTTGATGGTAATGAGTCCCTTGAGCAGATACTTATCATCCACCAAGGGCAGTTTTTCAATCTTGTGCTTGTGCAAGATTGCCTTAGCTTCCTCAAGGGTAGTTCCCACCGGAGCGGTGATGAGGTTCTCGCTGGTCATCACGTTGGCAACCGGCTGATCGAAGTTTTCCTCAAATACCAAGTCCCGGTTAGTCAGAATTCCCACTAGGCGTCCGTTTTCCGTGATGGGCACCCCGGAGATACGATATCGGGCCATAATCTCCAATGCGTCTCGGACCGAATGATCAGGTGACAGATAAATGGGATCGACGATAACACCGCTTTCCGACCGCTTTACTTTATCTACTTCTCCTGCTTGATCCTCAATGGATAGATTTTTATGGATAACACCGATGCCGCCTTCCCGGGCCATAGCGATAGCCAGGCGTGCCTCAGTGACTGTATCCATTCCGGCACTCATCAACGGGATATTCAATTCAATTCTCGCCGTCAGCTTTGTCCTGGTGCAGACTTCCCTGGGGAGAACATTTGATTCCCCTGGAACCAGCAGCACATCATCAAAAGTCAGGCCTTCTTTCCCGAATTTTTCGTCAAAGTTCACCGCTTATCCCTCCCATCCGAACCAAACTTTCCGCTATAATACCAGAAAAGGTCAAGCCCGTCAATCTAGCTGGAAATCAATAGCTCCTGCAGCATCTTCGCATTGATGGCGGCTTTTCCTTGATAATGATTGTTCATTGCCACATAAACCTGGCCTGCTGTCTTCTCCAATTCCCGCAGTTTCGGAACCCACTCTGCTAGTTCCTCTCGACTGTAAAGATAGTCATATCGTTCATACGCCTCTTGATGATGCCACCATTTTTCGTGGTTTCGACCGTGAAACCTGACGTATGCCGGTGATGCCGTCGCTTCCACCATTGGAGGCATGAGGTTATCAAATCGTGGTTCATCTACACACACATAGCCCAAGTTCAAGGTTCTCAGATATGAAAAAACCGCTGGCTGTGCCCAGCTCTTGTGCCGAAACTCCACAGTAGTAGGATACACCTCAAGATACCTGCTTATGTCTGCCAGGTAACTGCGGTTTTCCCTGGTGTTGTGATAGCTTGTCGGGAACTGAACCAGGATGCAGGCCAATTTGCCCAACTCAACCAAGGGCTTGACAGCCTCTGCCAGCTGCCTGCAGTCCTCTGCACAATTATTGCGGTCATGGGTAATCCCTCGATATGCCTTGATCGCGAACTTAAAGTCCGAAGGGGTTTTCTCCGCCATCCTGGCCAGCATGTAAGGATGCGGCATCCGGTAAAAGCTGGAGTTAACCTCAGTAAAACTAAACTGTCTTCCGTAAAATTCCAGCCAATCCCTTTTGTCCAGTCCCGGTGGATAGAAGGGGCCGATCCAGTCCTGGTAAGAGTAGCCAGCAGTGCCGATTGTAATCACTTTACCCATCTCACCTCCCAAGCAGCCTGTCCATAACTTACCACGAGGAAATGTATGTCTCCATGTCATATACCTACCAGTAGCTATTTTAGCGCACGTGAAAGGAGTTACTGTATGTTAACACCTAAACACAGCAGAACTTTACTTCTAGTGACTATCATGCTTCTAATCTTGGCAAGTGGATGCACGTCTCTCTCCACCATCCCTGGGGACGTCAACGACCCGCCTGGGAAAACACCGATAACGCCGGCATTATCAACCCTACGTGGAGTGATCAATTTCAAAGGCGTTAATGGGTTTGCCCCGCCGGCTACGGTACATATCGGATCCCACCGGATCGTCACTAACAATGGACAGTTCACCGTAACCGGACTGGAAGCTGGCAAGTATGACATTCGAATAACAGCAGATCATTTCCACACCTACGAAGGTCAGGTCACCATCAACTCCGAATCGGTAATGCTGAATGTCACCATGGATCTTCGTTTCACTCCATACGAAATGGAGCTTTTCGCCAGGCTGGTGTGGGCCGAAGCCATAGGAGAACCGAAAGAGGGGCAAATAGCCGTAGCAGCTAGCGTGCTCAACCGTCTAGCCGACCCCCGTTACCCCAACACACTGGAAGAAGTAATTATGGAAACGGTAGTAGTTGGCGGCAAGAAATACTATCAGTATTCTCCGGTACTTGACGGCCGCATTTGGGAGCTTAACCTTGACCGAGAATCCGACAAAAAGCAATATGAAAAGGCGATGGAAGCCGTTTATGCTGCCATAGCCGGACAAGATCCATCCCTAGGTGCCACCGGCTTTTATAATCCCGATAAGGTATCACCTGACCCAAATCTCTGGGTACGGCAGCAACCGCCCACTATTAAGATCGGCAATCATCAATTCTTCCTATAGTGTCAGCCGCTGTGTCGGCAGCAATTCATCCGAACGTACTAAACAACAGAGGGGCGCTACTGCCCCTCTGTCTACTGCTCATCTGCAACTTCTTAATTCATAGCTTATTCGTTCAGCCGACATTAGTTCGTAACGTTCGCTCTCTCCCGCGGCCGACCCATCTACTTTATTTCCATCTTCACCGATTTCATTCATCTATCTCATCTAGCTTATGCAGCGCCTGGCCCCAGCCAAATCGGTCAGTGTTGTTCCACTAGTTGGTTCTCGCTGGAATCTGTAAGTTCCGGCCGTTAACCACGACCTGCCTGCCCTGGACCAGTACGTCAAATTCCATATCTGCTGCTTGATTTGTCGATTCATCCAATGCCAACTGCATCCTCAGCCAGGGTCTTGCCAATGAACCCCTCACTGAGGCAGTGCCAGACAAATTGATCCGTCCTGCAAACTGGTCTGCCCAGTCCTTCAGCAGAAGGAAACGGTCAGCCAAGACGTTCTGGACCCTTACATCCAACATCAACGTCCCGTCAGGCTGGGTTGCTCCAGAGAAGTCTACTGTGCCGCCGCCCATAGTGACAGTGCCCTGATGAATTGACATTCTGTTATCCGGTCCAATAAAGAACTCAGCACTGCCGGCTTCAAAAACTTGACCTTGGTAACGGGCATCGCTCATAAAAACTTTGCCCCTTGTGGTCCATGTCCCGCCGGCACCTCTAAACTCCAGGGTACCGTCCACGCGGCCGGTCAGATCGCCAGGAACCTCAAACATTGCCAGAATGTGTTCCGCCCTTCCGGCGCTGCACTGCAGTGTAAGGTCAACTTCGGGAACTGCTCCAAAGCCGATACTTCCTCCTAAGGCGTAGACGGACCGGTCACTGCGAATATTCCATCCGTTAAGCCGCAGACTATCTAAATCCAGGGCCACCTGACCCCTTAGCTCATCATAGGCTAGGTTCCAGAAGGTGCCCTTTGTAACGTAAAGCTCCCCCCGAAAATCCGGCTGCAGTATCGTACCCGACAGAACACCTGCCACGTTGGCTTTGCCGGAAATCCCGTAGGTATCCAAAAAGCCGAGGTTATCGGCCAAGTCAAAGGCTTGAGCAATAATGTTGAGATTCATATCCCCCTGACCGTCGATTACACCTCTAGCTTGGAAGCGGGCATCACCCTGAACGATATCTAACTTAGTAACCTCTAGTATCTGATCATCATAGCGGAAAAAGCCTTCCAGCTTATCAACAGAATAAGCGACATGATCATGGGCGGGAAACTCCAGCCGTCCACTCTCCATGGCCACCATGGCATTTAGGACCGGCTCCGCCAAAGTTCCGTTGGCCCGCACTTCCATTTCTGCCTTGCCCCGAACCAGAATGTCCTGGGTCTGTGGAAAACATGCTGTGATACGGCCAAGATCAAGTTCAGAACCCTTTAGGACCAAATCTACAGCTCCGGTATCCAAAGTCCCGCTGGCAACGAACTCAGAATCGAAAACCTTAAAGGATGCCCGCTCCAAAACTAATTTGGAGCCATTCACCTTGAGCGCTCCATCCAGCCCTACAGCGATGTCCCCTATGCCCAAATTAGTGCCGATAAACAGGACTCTGCCCTTTTCCATCTTGAGCGTTAGATCAACTGTATCTCCGTCTAAGTTGTTCTGCGTCCGAAAAAGCCGGCTCACATTCCATTGGCCGTTGTCCTCAATTCGCACCCACAACTGAGGACTATGAAGTACTATTTCGTTGATGGCCTTCTGTGCGTTGTTTAAGTGCATTACCAGTTCTAGGAGGCTGTAGCGAAGAACCAGCTCGTCCACGCGGAGAAGCACCACGGAGTTGTCTAGGGGGTCCTTCACCGTTAGATCTTGGATTACTATTTTATTTAGGCCATTTAATCCTACCTCACCGAGCTCCACTGGGCCTTGAAAAAGCTCCGCCATGGCCGTCTCAACAGTTCCCCGTATGTTGACGAATGCATAAACCTCGGCATCCATGACGCCCAACATTGCGGCCACGATCAGAGCGAAGCCCAGCAGTATTTTTAGCCATCCTTTGGTCCCCGCCAGGGCACTAATCTGCGAAGATGGCAACCACTACACCTCCTGTACATACACCGTGGCCGCCTTTGGTAACCAACCTAGTTCAGCACACAATTTCTCATTTTGACACATCGGCAAAACATCCTGCTTCTTCCAGTGGGCAAAACGGCCCGCAATCAATGATTTTACCGTACTAAATACGAGACATTCTTGCAATAAACCAGGTCGAAAGACCTGCAAGCCAATTGGTTGCCAGCAACACGGCAAATATAAGCAGAATAACACCGGCCACCGGCTGCACCACCCCCAAATAACGCCGCAATCCGGGCCAGCTGCTCATAAACAAAGCAGACAGCAGAAACGGTATCGCTAGACCAACTGTATAGGCAGCCAGATACCCCAGGGCCATCTGGGGCTGAGAACCAGCCAGCACCAACACAGCAGCTAGGATTGGCCCAATGCAGGGTGTCCACCCAGCTGCAAAGGCAATTCCCAAGAGCAAAGACCCCAGATAGCTTACCGGTTTACCGGGGTGAATCCTCCATTCCCGATCTAGAAACGGTAAAGAAAATGCTCCCAAGAGCTTTAGCCCCATTAGGCCTATAAAAATCGCTCCAATAGTCCGAAGTATGTGGCTGTAATCAAAGAGCAGCGTGCCGAAGAAAGAAGCAGACCATCCAAGGGCCAAGAACACAGTAGAAAGCCCAACAACAAATGCTGCTGTATGGGCTAAGACCCGCTTCCGTTCTGACCAGCTGTAGTCTTTGCCATCGGTTTGAATCGATAGACCGCAAACGTAAGATAGAAATGACGGCAGCAAAGGCAGTACACAGGGTGATGCGAAGGAAAGAAACCCGGCTCCAAAAACTAATGCCAAAGTCAGCTGCTCTCCCACGGTACAGCCCTCCATAACATAGACTAGATCCCAAGTTCTGCAGCCAGGTCCATGACCGTGTACCGACTCCTCAAGTGCCTGGCATACATAAGAGCATCCTTCACCCACTCATCGGGCAGTCCCAGACCTTCTGGACTGCTTTCTGCTCCCGCCCGGGTCAGCATCTCGGTAACCGCCTCGGCACTGGGCAGCCAAGCCAACGTTCGTCGGATTTCCTCCCACTTGCTTTGAATGAGCCCAATTCTCTCTTTCCTGGCGTTCCAAGTTAGTCTTTTGCCGTGGGACTCTGCCAGGATTTCCTCAGCCATTGATCCATAGTGGGTCCGAACCGCTGCTTCAACCTTCTCGGGTCCTTGATGGGAATCGGCCAAACTACCCAAATCGATGGTGCTGGGATCAAAACCAAGCACCCTATTGTATATGCTTAAGACCAAGGGCGTTGCCACTCCCACTTTTGTACCGTGGAGGTGGAAATGGCAATTCTCCTGGAGACTCCGCATCTCCCAATAATGGGCCAGCTGATGCTCGGCTCCAGAGGCAGGCCGGGAGTTGCCGGCCATACTGATGGCAATACCCGATAAGATAAGGCCCTCCATCAATCCCTGAATCAGATGGGGCTCGCGCCTGCTCAACCCCTCGGGGTTACTTGTACAAAGCTCCAGCGCCGCAGCCATGAGATCAAGGCTCGATTGACAGAAATACTCATCATTGATGATTCGGCTCAGCTCCCAATCGGCTCTGGCGGTATATTTTCCCACCAGGTCACCAAACCCGGCGACAATCATCCACATGGGAGCCTTGCACAATACATCGAGATCTGCATATATAGCTCGCGGCGGGCTTGCAGTAAAGGTACGCTTAAACCCGCCGACAATTAATGGCGACACAGCTGAGGCATATCCATCCATTGATGGGGCAGTAGGTACACTTACAAAGGGTTTTCCCATCTTGTAAGCTGCAAACCTCACCAGATCAGTGATGGTCCCCGCACCTACAGCGATCAATACCTCAGCTGTTATGGGCACTTCTATAAATAATCTAGCCAATACCGGTTCATTGGGAACCAGTGCTTTGTCTGGGGTAGCAAAAACCGTCTCGCTTACAGAAAAGCCAGCTTGCCGCAGCGCATCTGCAACCTGTGCTCCAGCCGCAGCCTGCGTATTGGTGTCGGCAATTAGATGGACTGGACCTTCAAGACCCAAAGCCCTCAGCCTATCTGGGATTCTTGCCAAGACATTATGCGCTACCTCTATATCCGCTATAGACAAATGATGGGTTTGTCCACAGCTGCATTCATATCCTTGCCGTAGAGCTGCGAGTTTTGCATCCATTGCTGCCAAAGTCTCCATCCTTCCTCTCTTTGAGAACTCAGCATATAATTCCACACCAATGGGGCTTTCCCTTCCCAAGTAACTCCAGTACTTAAGTGTGGATGAGGAAACCTGGAGAGATCACAGCAACTGTAGCTGTCTACGGCTTATCAACTGCTCGGGTTTATCTACAGCTTATTTAGAGCGACTCTGCCATGAATGAAGCGCCAGCGCTACCGCGATGACTCCATAAGCTACGAACACCCGGAAGTATTCGCCAATCTGGGGTATTCCAAATAGGGCTTGGCCGGCTTGGGGCGACACCACAAACAGGGTGTGGAACAGAAGTAGACCCACCAGTGCCTGCCAGATAGAGGCCCTTGTAGCAGTGGCACCTCCTACCAGAAGGGCAGCAACCGCAAAGGTACCCACTTGTTCGTGGCTGTTGTAGGTGTTCAGTGTGCTGATATTCTGCAAGAAAATCAGCTGACCCCAAGCAGCCAGAACCGTGGAAAAGATCATGGCAATAATTCGAATCCGGTCAACATCAATACCGGCCACCTCGGCAATATGCCGGTCCTGACCAACGGCCCGCATCTCCTGCCCTAAGCGGGTTCGCATGAAGTAATGCAGTACTACGCAAAGCAGCGCGACCAGAAGTAGAGTACCCAGCGGCACCCAAATACCTGCAACGTTAATCCGCCACAGATTATCTAAGGCTCTGGAAACCCCATACAGGTCAATGGTGTTCCGCAGCCCCACTCCCTCAGGCAGCATCATGGAACGGTTCTTCATGGGAATCACTGTACCAACCAAGAAGAGAAACAGCAGCTGGTACAAGCCGTTAGCGAAGAACCCGAGGATCATGGAGGTGATCATCTCCCTGCCCTTTGCCCGGTTCATCACCATACCAGCTAGATACCCCATGACCACCGCCAAGGGTACGGAAAGAATCATTGCCGAGACCAAACCCGGCAAACCCTTGATCTGGTGGTGAGTAATTGTGATAATTGCTATCTGCCCGGCCATTGCTCCTACAGTAATAGCAAAGTTCAATCCCAATCCAGCAGATACCGGAATCAGTAGTGCCAAGACCAGAAAAGAGTTCCGGGCAAACCGAGATACGATTTCATAAAGGAGAAAGCGGGGATCCATCCCTGATAATATGACCCCGAGTATACACAGAACTGCAAACAGCAACGGTACAGCGTTTTTCTTGAGCAACAAGGAGACATCCATACCCCTTTGCCTAGGTAATGCAGCACTTTGGGTTTTCACGCAACTTCCCTCCCGTCTCGCCTGGTCAGGGCATATAGAATCATCCCATTACTAATGATCAGGCGGGCTACTT
>JAAYGR010000136.1 GCA_012727675.1 Bacillota bacterium | reverse complement strand
TAGCTGTCACACCGAGCGCCAAGCGGGATCAGAAGAACCCCGCACAGCTAGTTCTGGTTTGAGCCTATACATCTGCGGATAATCGCTGTGGTCGCCGTCCATTCTCTTGCAAAGCAGTCTAGCTGCAGTCTCTCCTATTTCCCGCATTGGTTGTATCACTGTAGTTAACGGCGGAGCAGCCAGCCTTGTAAGCTCCATATCGTCAAAGCCTACCAGCGCCAAGTCGTAGGGCATTCTTATTCCTAATTCATGGATAGCCGTCAACGCCCCAATTGTCATTTCATAATTCGCCACAAATACTGCTGTGGGAGGCTCACTTAGACCAAGCAGCTTCTTGGTCAGCAAATAGCCGCTCTCGATAGTAAAATCGCCAATGCCTATTAGCTCTTCATCTACCGGCATATTGTAATCTTCAAAAACCCGCTGATAACCGCGATATCGTTCTTCTCCTGTTGTGACTTCAAGCCGTCCATTAATAAGACCAATACGCTGATGGCCGAGAGTAACCAAATGCTCTACAGCCTGGTATGCTCCGTTGACGTTGTCTACCAATACACAATCAACTACCATGTCCCGTACCATCCGGTCAACCAAGACTATTGGTCTCCCCTTCTGCTGAAGCTCAACCAGGTGTGAAGCAGTTCCACTGGTGGGAACTACCAACAACCCGTCAACCTGCTGTTGAGAGAGCATCTTTACTCGGCCTATTTCCCTTTCTAGATTCTCATCACTGTTGCAGACTATCAGGCTGTAGCCTTTTTCGTTAAGCACGTATTCTATCGCTTGAGCAACTTGCATGAAGAAGGGATCGAATTTTGGAACTACAAACCCTACAGAAAAGGTCTTCTGTGTTTTAAGACTCCTGGCGATCTGGTTCGGCCGATATCCTAAGGCCTTGACGGCAGATATAACCTCTTGCTTTGTTTCTTCTCTGACTCTTTCCCCATTCAAAACTCGTGAAACCGTCGCTGTAGAAACACCTGCTACAGCAGCAACATCTTTAATTGTGGGCATATTCCTATTCCCTTTCAGTCATGAAAACGTTACCTCAGAAACTCAGCTGTGAAATGTACTCGTTTTCATTCTCGGAATTCGGCACCTGTCCCGGGATCTCCTTCCCGATTTTGACATTTTGGGAAACTTTTTCTGAATATGGGTACAGATCACACTTGGTCGTAAGTGGTGCGTTATTTGATGAGGTCAACTTCTCATATTAATCAAGGGTTAATCGCCGACTCATAGTCTTCGAGGATCTCTTTGATCTTGTCTTTAACCAGTGCCTCGGGCTCTATTTTCACTAACCCTGCCCGAATCCGCTTGTACTGCACCGGCAAATACTGACTGATCAAGGTAATGGGAATAGGTGTTGTGCTTAGATTTGCCATTAAAATCTCTACGGCTTCCTTTACTTCGGGTACAGCCCAATAATAGCGACAGCGATCAGAAAAACTGTATTTGCGGGCCAAAGCGATGTCTGCCTCCGACCCCCGGTAGTAGTTCCTCCAATGTGCCGGGTTGCTCAACATGGCTGCATCTAGCTTCTCCATTAGATTACTTAGCTTGGCTCCACAATCACTACCCAATAGCTCCTTCTCTATTAAGCTGAGTGCCAGCAGACCTTCCCGGAGAGCGAAGGTAAGGGCCGGTCCAACCTTTAGAATTGCAACACCGTCCTCCACCAAGCCTTTCAAGGCTTCCTGGGTCTGGTAATCAGTAGAATGTCCTTCAAACACCAGGCTTGGCAGCTCAGCTAATGCTGCAGTAAGACCCTTTGCTTTTTCCCTGTCATATTCACAGATGGTGCTGCTCCCAAACTCAACTCCGGGCTGGACAACTACTGCAACAACCCGCTCCCAAGCTTCATGGAGATTCCGCCTTAAGAAAGCCTCACGGGACAGGCGTACAGTCTCCTTTAGGTCCTCGGGACGGGTTACCTGCAAACCATCCTCTTCCTCCTGCATCCCCCCCGGAACTGGAACTTCCGTACCAATTACATATACCGGCGGAACCGCATCGGGATTGGAACAAAGCAGCTCCTTATAGGCCTCTTCAGCAACTTGGCACAGCTCAGCGGTCCGTTCAGCAATTACTGCCGGATCTAAAGCCCCGTCTTTACATACATCATCACCCAGTGCCATACTGCAATCTATGTGCAGCTTGGTGAAGCCTGCCATCACATATTGCCTGATAAGCTCCGCTGACTTCTCCATGGCAGCTTCAGCAGGTTCGTTTTTCCAAGGATTGGGGCCAAGGTGGTCGCCTCCTAGGACCATCCGCTCCCGAGGAAACCCCACCTTGTCTGCTAAACCCAGGACAGACCTTTGAAAATCTGCCGGCTTCATCCCTGTGTATCCGCCAAATTGATTTACCTGATTGCAGGTAGCTTCAATGAGAACATGGCCGCCTGTCTCAAGGCCGTGCTCCAGGGCTGCCTCCAAGACATAACTGTTAGCACTGCAGATAGAACAGATCCCCTTTGGCACACCTGCCTTCTGCTGTTTGACAATCTGCCTCATAATGTGCTCTCTTGTCATGATGAATCCCCTTCTATGCTTGAATATCATCCATGAACAGCATAACTTTGATTGCCTTATCACAGGAACGTAAGGTTTCAAAGGCTTCCCTGGCATCTGACAGCTCAAAGCGGTGGGTTATCATTGCCGACGGGTCGAGGGCACCATCAGATAACGCCTTGGTAGCTATCTGCCACTCTCTACCAGGGAAGGGAGCTGAATAAGACATCCACGAGCCGTAGATGACAAGCTCTTTTCTGACTATGGCTTCAAAGGCCTTTGGCTCAAAATGCACTGGTTCATGGGCTGTGCCTACATAAAGCACCTTGCCCCCATTTGCACAGATTTCAACAGCCTGCACTTGAGTTATGGGATGTCCTGCAGTCTCAACGGCTAAATCACATCCAGCCCCAGAGGTGACCGACTTTATGGCACCGACTAGACCGCCTTCAGC
>JAAYGR010000135.1 GCA_012727675.1 Bacillota bacterium | reverse complement strand
CGCTTTTTCAGGAAGGATAATAGAATTAGCTGTTGAATAATGTTAACAAGAGAGTAACCCGAAGACGACCGCTCTGCGGTGTTGATATAGATACAATAGAAGAAGCAGTATCCCGGCCAACGGGTTGCAGCATAGTTATGCAGTATATATCCTTCGGGATTTGATTTCTCTCTGAATATCCGATTATGTAGATAGAATCACGGAACCCGGGGGGTGGTGAACAAACTAGTTGGATGTTGCTAGTCTAGCGTCTAATGGCAACTCAAGCCATGTGCATATAGTAAGGAGGTCTATAGACGAATGGCCGGAGTTACGCTGCAAAATGTGACTAAGCGGTTCGGCAATGTAATCGCTGTTAATAATGCAAATCTGGAAATTAAAGATAAAGAGTTCATCGTGCTGGTAGGCCCCTCCGGATGTGGAAAGTCCACAACCTTGAGAATGGTGGCCGGCCTTGAAGAGATTTCGGAGGGCACTATTCTAATCGGTGACACAGTAGTTAATGACATCCCACCGAAAGATCGCGATATCGCAATGGTATTCCAGAACTACGCACTGTACCCCCACATGGATGTCTACAACAACATGGCCTTTGGTTTGAAGCTCCGCAAGCTACCAAAGTCTGAGATAGACCAGAGAGTTAAGGCCGCTGCCCGTATGCTGGGCATCGAGAACCTGTTGGATAGAAAGCCAAAGGCTCTCTCCGGTGGTCAGAGGCAGCGTGTAGCTGTAGGACGAGCTATTGTACGGGAACCGAAGGTTTTCCTCATGGACGAACCTTTGTCCAACTTGGACGCAAAACTGCGTGTACAGATGAGAGCGGAGCTGGCTAAGCTCCATAACCGCCTGCAGACAACCATCATCTATGTAACCCACGACCAGACCGAAGCTATGACCATGGGCGACCGGATCGTGGTCATGAGGGATGGCTTCATTCAGCAGGTAGGTGCTCCTCTGGAGATTTACAATAACCCGGTGAACATATTCGTAGCCGGCTTTATCGGCAGCCCGGCGATGAACTTCATCGATGTCATCCTCCGCAGGGATGGCGATGATTATATCGTCGACGGTGGAGACTTCAAGCTCACCATCGATCGAGAGCGGGCAGCCAAGTTCAAGAACATGGATAAGTATCTCAACAAAGAAATCGTGATGGGTATCCGGCCCGAGGACATCGAAGATGCTGCCTTGGCGGCTGAAGTAAATGAAGCCTACAGCATGACGGCTACCGTTGACGTAACAGAGCCCATGGGCGCTGAAGTCTACGCTTACTTCTCCATCGGACGGCACAGCTTTGTTGCCCGACTTGAGCCGACAACCAAGGCACAGGACGGCGCACCGCTGAAAGTGATGTTCAATATGGCCAAGATCCATCTCTTTGATAAAGACACTGAGCTGGCAATTAGCTAGTTAGGTATAAAGAGAATAACGACAGCCGGAATCTTGTGGTTCCGGCTGTTTGCCTGTCCAGCTGATAACGCTGGTCTCGGAACTAAGAAACGGTATCAGGTCAGAGGCGCAGATGACTTGGTGCCGTTTCTTAGACTTTTCAGCGGTCTTTGCTGATGGGGGTAATTGGATCCTGAATCGGCAGTTATTAGTTGGCAGTAGATAATTTTCCCCCTGGAGAAAGGAATTAGGGACATTGGGGTGGAATTGATCACACGAAGTCAGCGCGCTGCAAAACCGTTCTAATCGGGGCATCAATAGAAAGGGTGCAGCGCAGGATAGTTTTAACGGTTATCGTAATCTGCATATAATAGGATTGATGATGGATGCGTTGGCATTCACCACAAGAGAGGGGCTACTCGGAGTGAGTTCAACCAGGCGAATCATGATCTGTTTACCAAGTACTTTGCTGGAACAGGTGGATGAGGCGGTACGAGAGCTTCAGGGTAGTCGGAGCCAATTTGTGAGGGAGGCCATGCGTTTCTATTTGATGGAGAGGCGGCGCTCCAAGTTGCGGGAAGAGCTGATCGAGGGTTACAGGGAGATGGCTCAGCTCAACTTGCAGCTGGCAGAGGAAAATGACCTTAACTACGATATTGATCTGGAATATTACGAACAGCAACTAGCGGGGGCAAAGTGATTTCGGTGCAAATACAGCGGGGTGATATTTTTTACGCGAATCTGAATCCGGTGATAGGTTCAGAGCAGGG
>JAAYGR010000134.1 GCA_012727675.1 Bacillota bacterium | reverse complement strand
GAGAAGTGAAGCTGACACCGTTCTCTGCAAGGAGGCTGCTGTTTCCAACCAAGATCTCGCTGCCGTTAATCCTCGCCTTGACCCCTTTGCCCGCGATTTCTTCATATTTTCCACTGTCATATTGTCCCTTGCCCTTATTCTTCCCATTCCCCTGGGTGCTGCCTTGGCCGTTCTCCATTCGACCGGCAGCAGCTTCCGCGACCCAGGGCGCGGCCTTGATAATGGACTGGGCTATTGGATGGCTGGAGTGAATCTCTGCCTGGGCAGCCAGGTCCAACACTGTTTCTTCTGAGTAACCCTCGGCTGGGACTACCCTTTGGACTTCGAAGACGCCTTCAGTTAAGGTGCCGGTTTTGTCGAAGACGGCCGTATCTATATTGACCAATGCATCTAGGAAATTTGCTCCCTTAACCAAAATCCCCCGGCGGGAGGCACCGCCGATGCCGCCGAAATAGCCCAGAGGTATGGAAATAACCAGGGCACAGGGGCAGGAAATCACGAGGAGCACCAGGGCCCGGTGAACCCAATCCCTCAAGGCAGCTCCAGGCAGGAGAAGAGGTGGCAATACTGCAACCAATGCCGCCCCCAGCACCACCGCCGGTGTGTAGTACCTGGCAAGTTTGGTGATCAGCTTCTCTGTCGGCGCCTTGCGGTTAGCAGCATTTTCCACCATGTCCAATATCCGGGCTAGAGATGTCTCCCCATAACCCTTGGTAACCCTAACCTCCAGCAGACCAGACCCGTTAATCATGCCGGCCAGTACCGTTTCACCGGCTGATACCCGCCGGGGAACCGATTCCCCGGTGAGGGCCGATGTGTCGATAAAGGATTCTCCCACGAGGACCTGACCGTCCAGAGGGATCCTTTCTCCCGGCCGAACCACGATTTCACTACCGACGGCTACTTCTCCCGGATCAACGGTGGTGATGCCATCCTCGGTCTTGAGGTTGGCAAAGTCCGGCCGGATGGCCAAGAGTGCCTGGATGGAGCGGCGGGAGCGGGACACTGCCATATCCTGAAGCAGTTCTCCTACGTAATAAAAGAGCATGACTCCCACAGCTTCAGGCAGTTCGCCGATGGCAAAGGCCCCGACAGTGGCGATGGTCATCAAGAAGTTTTCATCAAACACCTGGCCCTGGGTGAGATTGCGGAGGGCAGCGGTTATTACTCCCCGGCCCACCAGGAAGTACGCTGCTAGAAAGATCCCGTACTCCGACCACCGGCTTATTTCAGCAAGCTCATTTCGATAAATAAGTCCAAGGAAAAACAAAATGCCGGCGGTGATCAGCGGCCACAGCTGAAGCTGGGCATCATGGTGGTGATGCCCATGGACGTCAGCATGTGCGGCGCCCGGTGTACCGCTAGGAGCGGTGTCTATATGGATCAACACCCCGGGTTCGATATGGTCAATCATCCTTTGGGCCTGGTCCACTTTGGCCGAACTAATCCGCAGGGTAGACGTGACGAAGTTCACCGATGCATTCGGATCCAGGTCCTGCTGCAGTCTAGTCTCAATTCGGGCGGCACAGTTGGCACAGTCTAGGCCGCTCAGTGGATAAGTTTTGATTTGAGCTTCAAAGGCTGCTCCATTTGCCACGTTATATCCCCTACCTCTCTTCGGCAAAGTGCTCCTGGGCTTGCCGGATCATGTTCACAATATGGTCATCGTCTAGAGTATAATAAACTTGCCTTCCATCACGGCGGTACTTGACCAGACGCATGGTCTTCAGCAGCCGAAGATGGTGGGACACTGCAGGCAGGGACATCTCCAAGATCTCCGCCAGGTCGCAGACACATAGCTCCTCCTGGGATAGAAGATAGATGATCTTGGTTCTCGTCTCGTCCCCCAAGACTTTGAAAATCTCAGATAAACCTGCGACCTCCAGCAGTCCCTCCCGGAGTTTGTCCAGATCTGGGCTGTTGGGGCAGTACAGGTCGCATATGTCCTGCCGGGAACGGTTGGTTTCAGTCATTGGTACTTCACTCCCCTTCACTATTCGACGATTAAGTAAGTGTTTAAGTAAATTATATGACGGCGTATATATGTTGTCAACGGGATCAGGGGTCTGTTCATTGAATATTAACTTGCGTATGGTATTGTAAGGCAGACCCATAATAGTAGCCATTTCTAAGAAAACAGGAGGAGACTTTGATGCTGATTGACTACCATATGCACACGGTATACTCCAATCATGCTGTGGGGACTATAGATGACTACCTGCGCAGGGCAGAGGAGTTAGGGATCAAAGAGGTGTGTTTTACTGAACATATTTCCCGCCAATACTTGCCTGAGGACTTTAAACGGCAGATTCCTTATACCTGGATGTTGGATGAAGAATTGGAGCTCTATCTTCGGGATGTGAAGGCTGCCGCGGAGCGGACCCCCTTAACAGTCCGGGTGGGCCTTGAAACAGACTATTTCGCCGGCTATGAGGAGGAGCTGCAGGAGTTCCTGGTATCCCTGCCCCTGGATTTCGTCCTGGGAGTTGTACACCTCCTTCCCATGTATGGGCTGGAGTATGTCATGCATGTGGAGGATGAGCCGGTGAGGTTCCTCATAAACTACCTTGAGTATGTGAAGAAGGCGGTAGAAAGCGGCCTGTTTGACTCCATGGCCCATCTCCATCTCGGCTGGCAGGCGGTGCCGTGGCCTAGAGGTTCCGACGGCCGGCTGGTGGAAGATGCCTTGGCCGAGGTGGTGGCAGCAGCCCATAAGCAGG
>JAAYGR010000133.1 GCA_012727675.1 Bacillota bacterium | reverse complement strand
CTACTAGCCCTAGCGGGGTGTTTGGCCGCAGGATTGGGGGTTCGCCACGGAGCAAGTCCCTTTGTGATGACGATTGTTCCCATATTGGTTGTCACCTGTCTTGGGGTGCTTGTAGGTTTCATAATAAGTAAATTCAAAGTACCTCCCTTCGTGGCAACTCTGGGGATGATGAGCGCGGCTAGGGGGCTGACCTTGATTTATACCGACGCATACCCCATCAGCGGGCTGTCCCGGGTCTTCCGGAATTTGGGGAGCGGCATGGTGGGGCCGGTGCCGGTGCCGATTATCATCTACTTGATAGTTGTAGCCATCGGTGCCATTGTACTTTCCCAAACCAAATTCGGCAGATATGTCTACGCCATCGGTGGCAATGAGGAGGCAGTGAGGCTTTCGGGAATAAATACGAGCCGCTATAAAGTCGCAATTTACGGGATCTCTGCTTTTACAGCGGCCCTCTCTGGAGTAATCCTCGCCGCCCGGCTGAACTCAGGACAGCCCACCGCTGGTCAGGGCTATGAGCTTGATGTAGTGGCAGCTGTCGTCATCGGCGGTACGAGCCTGCAGGGCGGCCGAGGCAGTGTCCTGGGAACTTTCATAGGCGCCCTTTTGATTGGAGTACTTACCAACGGCTTTAATCTGATGAATATTTCTCCTTTCTACCAGCAGGTTGTTAAGGGCGCAATTATTGTCGCTGCTGTCATCATGGAACAGATGCGCTCGAAACAAAAGGACTGATGGGAGGTGGTCGCAAGCAGGCAAAGTCAGCTGGCAAGATGATTGGTGATTGGTGAGGTTTAGCGAGGCAGGATCACAGAATATCTTTGTTGAGGAGGGTGCTTTGTGAGAAGAACTGTATTGACCGTTCTATTAGGGCTTCTGATTGTTGCTCTGGTCGGTTCGGCCGCAATGGCTGAGACCCTGCGGTTTGGCCTTTCGGTCCCCAGTCTCAGCATGACTTGGTTCGTGTTCCTAAAGAATGCCGTTGAAGAGCAGGCTGCCGAGATGGGTGTTGACTTGGTTGTTCTCGATGCCCGCAATGAGGTTGGTAAGCAGATGTCCGACGTTGAGGACATGATCGTCCAGGACCTGGATGGGGTTTTGCTGGTTCCCATCAACGTCGAAGCCTTGGTTCCGGCGGTAGAGGAATTGAACGAAGCCGGCATTCCAGTAGTCACCGTTGACAGGAAGATCGTCGGCGCCCCGTACCTGTGCCATGTCGGTGCCGATAACGTTGAAGGCGGACGGATGGCCGGAGAATTCATTGCTCATCTCCTCGGGGGCGAGGGCAAGGTCATTGAGTTGACCGGCACTCCCGGCTCTTCACCGGCCATCGACCGGGGTACAGGGTTCAATGAAGTCATCGGCCAGTATCCCAAGATCGAGATCATTGCCCAGCAGACCGGCCAGTTCACCAGGGCAGAGGGCATGTCGGTCATGGAGAACCTGATCCAGGCCTATCCTGAGTTCGACGCTGTCTTTGCTCACAATGATGACATGGCCATGGGCGCGCTGGAGGCCATCAAAGGTTCCGGCCTAGACCTCGATGATGTCATCGTTGTCGGCTTTGACGCTATTGAAGATGCCCTGGTGGCAGTAGCCCGGGGTGAGCTGGAAGCCACCATCGAGCAGCAGCCCAAACAGCAGGCTAAGAGTGCCTTCAAGATCTTGGTAGATTACGTGAGAGACGGCATCGAGCCCCCAGCGCAAGACATTTACCTTACACCGCTTTTGATTATGAAAGGAACCCTAGAAAGAGCTGAGTCATGGGACATGGTTAAGGACCAGTTCTAGAGGAGCAGGCGGGAAGCCGCTTTCTGCGGCTTCCCCATATCCACGGAAGAAATAACAAATGGGGGAGGCACAGTCATGGACAAGAAAGAAATAGTACGTCAAGCGATCGCGGATGGTAAGGGTGTACTTAGATTAGCCCCCAACTGGGTGCCCCGGGCATTCTGCGTACCCGGCGGCCGGCTGAAGCTCCATCCTAAGGATCTTTATGCTCTAGGCAAGCATCGGGGCGGAATCGATGAGCGCTGGTTCGCTTCCACCACCAAGGCTGACAACGGTCCAGGGACTCCTGAAGATGAGGGGCTAAGCTACATTGTCTCCGGGGAGAAACGGGTCCTCTTGAAGGATGCCATTGACCTCATGGGTGATGAGATTATCGGAAAGCCGCTGATGGAGGAATACGGCGGCTGGCCCATGTTCAGCAAGTTCTTCGATAACCACGCGCCGCTGCCCCACCATGTTCACTTGGATGATGAAGCTGCTGCTAGAGTGGGTGCCCTCGGTAAACCGGAAGCATATTATTTCCCGCCCCACTTGAATTTCACCAGGGGACTGTTTCCTTTCACCTTCTTCGGCTTAAGACCCGGAACCACCAAAGAACAGGTAATTGACTGCCTACGCCGCTTTGATGAAGGGGATAATCAAATTCTGGAGTTATCACAGGCTTATAAACTAGAACCCGGCACCGGCTGGTACGTACCTCCGGGAATGCTCCACGCTCCTGGTACCCTTGTGACTTATGAGCCCCAGCGTGCCAGTGATGTCTTCTCTATGTTCCAGTCCCTCGTTTGGGATCAGCCCACACCTAGGGACCTCTTGGTCAAAGATATCCCCAAGGAGTACCACGATGACCTGGAGTACATCGTAGGCATTCTGGATTGGGAAGAGAACGTTGATCCATACTTGGCCAAGAAGAAGTTCCTGAGGCCAGTGCCGGTGAAATGCATGGATGAGATGCAGTCAGAAGGCTACATCGAGAAATGGATTGTCTACGGCTCTGAATACTTCTCCGCCAAGGAACTGACTGTTCTACCCGGCAGGACAGTGACCATCAAGGACGACGGTGCCTATGGCGCCATAGTACTTCAGGGTCACGGCCGGATGGGTCCGCTGGCCATCGAGGCACCCACCTTGATCAGATACGGACAGATGACCCAAGACGAAGTATTCGTGACTTACGATGCTGCTCGAGAAGGAATTACCATTGTCAACGAGAGCGACACCGATGATCTGGTCATGCTGAAGCACTTCGGTCCCGGCATCTCCGGGGTTCCGAGCCTGCCAGAATAAACTCTTCTATTGGAGCCCGAGGGCTAGAGGAAAGGACAGATGCTCATGACTAGAGAGATTGGAATATATGTCAACAACTGGATTTTCGGTAACGCTTCCTTGACCGATGTCATCTCCAGGGTCAGCAAAATCGGCTTCGACGGGATTGAGCTTGTGGGAGAACCCGCGGTTTACAATGGGGCCGAGGTTAGGAAGCTGGTGGAGGACAACGGGCTTGAAGTGATCAGTATCTGCGGCATGCACCCCGGCCCGGAGCCGGGGGATCTCAGGCTGCTATCCCATCCCGATGTCGCTGAGAGAGAGAAGGCCATCGACTATGTGAAAGCCTGTGTTGATCTGGCTGTGGAAACCGGTGCTAGAAGTGTACTGGTAGTGCCGAGTCTGGTGGGTCAGCCAGAGGTCCTAACTTCCAAGGAAGAGGATATCCAAAGGGCTATTGAATCCCTGCAGAAAGCAGCAGTCTACGCTGAGGAGCATAAGATAATTCTTACCATCGAGCCTATCAACCGCTACGAAGTCGGTCTGATAAACAGCGTTGACGACGCTATTGCCATGGCCAAGGCAGTTGACAATCCCTATGTGCGGATCATGGGTGATACTTTCCACATGCAGATTGAAGAAGGGGACGGCATCCCCAATGCCATCCGCAGGGCAGGGAGCTACTGGTTCCAGCACCTGCATGTTGCGGATAATACCAGGCAGGCACCGGGTCTAGGCAATATGCCGTGGCGGGAGATCATCAGGGCTCTCCATGATATTGACTATGAAGGCGGAATCTCCTGTGAACCCCTTCCTAAGGGGAAAGCTCCCTATGATGCCCGAAGCGGCAATATCCCCAAGGAGCAGCTTGATCGGGATCTGAAGCTGGGCCTGGAGTTTTTGCGGCGGGAGCAGGAGATTGTGTTGGGAATGCTGTAGAGCTCTTGGGTCTACCCCCAAGCTATGCTGCAGCTCAGGGAATGCCCACGGATTAACGTAGTGTGCGGCTGAGTGATTGACGAAATGCCCCGGAAACGGGGCGTTTTTCAGTGTGCCCAGCATGTCTGCTGAGCCGATGGGTTGAAAGAAACCCTGTCGCCTAACTAGCGGGAAGACAATCCGTAGGCAAGGGCGT
>JAAYGR010000132.1 GCA_012727675.1 Bacillota bacterium | reverse complement strand
GTATATACTAATTTGGCAGCCGCGATGCGGGAAGATGCAGTAGGGGAACTTTGGCCGCCTGCTGCCAACCGCGAAAAAATGCGGGAAAAGCATCGGCGGATCATGCGTCCTGCCGCAGGGGATGATGACCGACAGAGCGAATGATTCCCTGAGACGAGGTTTGACTTTCTTTGGCCATAGTGCTAAGATTAAGCAAACCATTGGGGCAAGCTGTTGGTTACTCCGACCGTTCTGCAGGCTGCAGACCGGTCGGAGTTTTGGCAATAAGGGCCCTTGTATACTGTGTGTCGAACGAGGAGGTCACAACAACTATGCTGTCCGAAGTTGATGAGAATCGGATTATAATCGGTAGAACACCTTGTCGGGTTCCTGCCGACCTGTTCAAAAGCGATATATTCTACAGAGTGCTGAAGCGATTCGTCAGCCGGCTGATTCGCCGTGACTCGCCCCATTTGGGAGCTATCAAGCATTTTCGCCGGGAAGACCAAGAAGAAAGCAACGGCTTTCCCTATGATATTGAACTCTTAACAAAGTTTTTCATGTTTTTATCAATGCAGTCCCTAGATGAGGTCATTGAGGCTGTGCCTATGCTGGCGCCGGTGGCTGAGCAGCACCTGGAGCTGTATGATTTCGTAGAAGAATTCTATGACTTCTGGCGGGGCCACGAGCGCTATCTGATATACGAAGATGCCTACGGTCCCAGGACTGATACCTACACCAGGCATCAGCACTTTATTCAGGTAAATGAAACCATGAAGGATCTGGTCCTAGAGGCCTATCGAAATATCTGTACTAACCTTACCGGCAGAGTGCCTATGGTTTACCGGCAGCTGCCTGCCGGCGCCGGTGTGGGGATTCTTACCTCCCGGATAGATTGGCGCACGCCGGGTGAAGCCTATGGTACCTTGAGGGATATACCCTTTATCCAGCTTTTGGTTATAGTACCGCCCTTGGTGTACTATCCGAAGCGAAATTACCGTTCCGGGATGTTCAAGCCCGTTGAGCGTAACCCCCTTGAGAAGGCTGACTTCGATCCAGAAGATTGGGTCTGCTACCCGGCAAAAGTCGGCGAGGTCCTAATGTTCATCTATTTCCACAAGCGCTATCTCAGCCTAGGCACCAGCCTTTCCAACCTGCTGGAGATGGCGGAGGCTGAAGAAATCGAGGGTAAGAAACCAGATGCTATTTTGGTATTTGGAGTTGAACCCGATGTCCTGGGTCCCGATGAGACTGTCTACTATGAAGACAAAGCTAATGGGGTAATAGTTGGGGTCATCGGGCGGACGGAGCGGGTAGACTATTTCGGCTACCTGAAGAAGATGGCACTGACCCTGCACAACTTGCTCCAAATCGATAGGGGCAACTTGCCGATTCACGGGGCCATGGCCAATATCGTCTTGCGGAATGGACACTGTGCCAATGTGGTTCTCATGGGCGACAGCG
This sequence comes from Bacillota bacterium, assembly GCA_012727675.1. GTDB lineage: Bacteria > Bacillota > Limnochordia > DTU087 > DTU087 > DTU087. Next base: position 915 of record JAAYGR010000132.1, on the reverse strand, counting down.
GAGCCGGCAAGTCAGAATCGCTAGAGGCGCTGCGGATTTTGGCCGATGAACATCTGCGGGACCTGACTGTGGTTTTCGACGATATGGGGTCGCTGCAGTTTAGGGATGGACGGGTAGTTGGAGTAGGAACAGAGATAGGGGCCTTTGTGCGTCTTGATGACCTGCAGCCCGGCTATGCCTATGCTGAGGTTGAGCGGAGTATTTTCATGAATCCCCACAAGACCAATGCCAGGATTGTAATACCCATCACCCCCTATGGGAAGGTTGTTGCAGGCTGGCCGGTGGATATATTCTTGTATGCCAATAATTACGAGCGGGTCACTAGGCAGCAGCCTTACCTGCAGTTTTTCAATGATGTAGATGAAGCACTGCAGGTCTGCAGTCAGGGTGCCAGGATATCTAAAGGGACCACCAGCGAACAGGGGCTTGTTTATACGTATTTTGCTAATCCCTTCGGTGCGCCCCAGAAGCGGGAGCAGCACCACATCCTAGCCCGCAAGTATCTGGAGACCATGATGAGCCAAGGTGTAAAGGTGGGGCAGCTTCGGACGCAGCTGGGTATTAAGGGGTTTGAAATAGCGGGACCGGAGCTGGCAGCAAAGGCGCTACTGGCGGCTATCCAGGGCCGTTATGAACGACAAGACGGTGAAAGGCAGTAGCTTCTTTGTTGAGTAACTCTTGGCTACGCCAATCGGAATCTAGCGTTGCCTGACAGGGGTCTAGCTGCCGCCAGTCTAGATTAACAGACGGCAGCAGCCTTTTCCAAGCAAAGGAACCTGCTTGAATGATGGCTGAGCATGTAACTAGAAATATATAAACCCAAAAAGCGTAAAGTGAACAAGAAGAGCCGACGGTTAACCCGTAAGTACTAAGGAGCAACCCGGCACGGTGCAGTGCCGGTAGAATCCTTGGTGG
>JAAYGR010000131.1 GCA_012727675.1 Bacillota bacterium | reverse complement strand
TATCTCCGACCAGCGACTCCCGTGCCCGCCGCATCATCTCCAGGCCTCCGGCACAGTGGACATTGAGCATGTCGCATCCCAGTTTGCTCAGGGCGTTTATCGCGCCACAGGCGGTGTTGGGTATATCATGGATTTTTAGATCGAGGAATACTTTAAGTCCACGATCTTTCAGCATTTTGAGCAAGTCCGGACCCAGGCTGTAGAATAACTCCATCCCTACCTTGACGTAGGATAACTCTGGCAGTTTAGCCAGAAGTTCCAGCAGCCGATCCTCGGTCTGGAGATCCAATGCCACGATGATTCGGTCAGTCTTTTTCACCCAATACACCCCCGAATTTCCACAAGGCTCCTTATCCCCTGCTTTCGCATAAACTCTTCAATCTCACCAATTATCTGCGGACACGCTAATGGATTGGTAAAATTGGCGGTTCCCACCATTACGGCACTGGCACCTGCCATGATAAACTCAACCGCATCTTCTCCAGTGAATATTCCTCCCATGCCGATGATGGGAATGTCTACAACGCTAGCTACTTCATACACCATCCGCACTGCTATAGGTTTGATTGCCGGGCCTGATAATCCCCCAGTCTTGTTAGCCAAGACGGGCCTGCGGCGGTAGATGTCGATCTGCATGCCCAGCAGCGTGTTGATCAACGTCAATCCATCGGCACCACCTGCTTGGGCCGCCAGAGCGCTTTCCCGAATATCGGTGACATTTGGCGAGAGCTTGACAAAAAGAGGAACCGTACAGACTTCCTTGACGGCAGCAACTAGGTCCTGCAAAATATTTGGATCGACACCGAAGGTCATCCCGCCGGCAGCAACATTGGGACACGAAACATTAAGTTCAATGGCTGCTGCCAGACCGGAAGCGCAGACTCTCCTGACTACCTCTACATACTCCGCTTTTGTCTCCCCGGCTACATTGACTATTATCGGCACATCTTGATTGGCAAGCCAGGGAAGTTCGTAGCGCACTACATAGTCCACTCCGGGATTGGCCAGTCCGATGGCATTCAGCATGCCTCCGCAGACTTCTGTCACCCTCGGTGTAGGATTGCCTATCCGGGGTTTCAGGGTAGTGGCCTTAACCGCTACCGCTCCCAGCTGGTTCAATGGGTAGAACTGGGCATATTCACGCCCGAATCCGAAACAGCCCGACGCAGGGATTACCGGATTTCTAAGGTGCAGACCGGCAATTTTAACACTGAGGTCTGGATAACTCATAAGCACACCTCGTTCCAGGGGAAGACTGGACCGTTAACACAGATGCGCCGGGTAAGGGATCGGTCCTCAGATAGACACACGCAGCCGTGGCAAGCCCCCACCCCGCAGGCCATGTGTTCTTCCAGTGAAACATAGCCCTTGACATCTTGGTTAGAGAAATACCTTTTGAGGTTTCGCAGCATTGGCAGGGGACCGCAGGCGTATACATACTCCCAGCTGTGACCTGACCTGCGCAGACTGTCGACAGCTTCAATGACATTGCCCTTAATCCCAAAGGATCCATCATCGGTTGTAACCACAAGGTGTCCTAGACGGGAAAATTCATCTGTCAAAATGCAGTCCCTTTGGCTGCGAAATCCGAGGACTACATCTACCTCGTCAGCTTCTGCTTGGATGGTTTCTCCCAGCAGCCATAGAGGCGGAACTCCAAGACCCCCGCCGACAATCAAAACCTTGGCATCCTGGGGCGGACTGGGAAACCCCCTTCCCAGGGGGCCCAACACATCCAACAGATCACCGATGCATCGCTCACTGAGCCACTTGGTGCCCCGGCCAACCACTCGAAGCACTATGGTGAGACTTTGTTCTGTGACAGCTGCAATACTGATGGGACGCCTCAAGACATGCTCCTTACCAGAACCGATTCGGATCATGATAAACTGACCCGGTTTTACTGTTTTATAGGGAAAATCACCGCTGAGGGTTATCTGCCAAATATCTGGGGCAAGATTAGCGATATCTTTAACTCTAAGCAGCATTCAATGGGCCTCCTTAGAATGCTTTGGATCCGGCCGCCCTGCACTGTATTTTGCAACCCCATTCACCAGTGTCAAGACCGGCCAACCTCTAAACTTTTGGCCGATATAGGGTGAGTTTGTGCCTCTGCTAAAGAACTTATCTGCTTCAACTGTCCGGCGGCACTCTAGGTCCAGGACAACAATATCCCCTACCTCACCTATCTTTAACTCACCGCTTTGTCCTGCTACCTTACCTGGGCCGGTAGTTAGAGCTGCTAATAGTCTTTCCAGCTGAAGCCGCCCGGTTAGAACAAGGTTGGAGTAAAGAACAGGAAAGGCAGTTTCTAATCCCGTCACACCAAAGGGCGAGTCAGGATAGATAACACCATCCTTTTCCCGCCCGTGGGGTGCATGATCAGTGGCCACAGCATCGATTACCCCAGTACGAAGCCCTTCGATGAGAGCCAAGCGGTCTGCTTCTGTACGTAGGGGAGGTTTCATTTGGTAATTCCCTTCAGGAAAAGCTATATCGTCTTTGGTCAGGGTTAAGTGGTGGGGTGTAACCTCTGCGGTAACCGGGAGTCCCTCTTGTTTAGCCTTACCGATTAGTTCCACTGACCTTGCACAGCTTAAGTGGGCTGCATGGTACCTGCAGTTTGTCTCAGCCACCAATGTCAAGTCCCGCTCCAGCATTATGTATTCCGACTCAGGGGGAACAGCATCCCAAAATAGTCCCGAACGAAGCAAGCTCTTCTCTTCAAGGTGGTTGACCAATACTCCATTTATAGATGCCAGTTGCTCCATGACTCCCTTGATAATTCCGGACTCAACTGGATCGCCATCATCGGAAAACAGCCTCACCCCATGGTGAACTAATCCAGCCAAGTCACTGATTTCCCCACCGGCACGGCCTTTGGTCACCGCTGCGATGGGTTCCACCCCCACAAAGGCGGACTGTCTAATCCGCTCCTTAAGTTCAAACAGTCTCTCCACTGAATCTAGGGGCGGCTCTGTATTAGGCATGGCATAGACTGTTGTAAACCCACCGGCTGCCGCTGCCTTAGTTCCCGTCTCAATAGTTTCCTTGCTCTCAAACCCAGGTTCCCGCAGATGAACATGGAGGTCTATAAACCCATGGCTCACAACACAACTGCCGGCATCATAGTCCCTTATAGGGACAGAACACTCACGGCGCATTCTTGCCGCCTCAGATCCGAAGGCCGCAATGCGGCCTTTAAGAATCAATATATCCTCCTTCAGCAGCCTGCCGTTCCGAAATACCAAGCCGTCATGCAGATACCAGTTGTTCATTGCTACCTCCCTGCAGGCACCACTCCAAGACTGCCATTCTGACTGCCACGCCGTTGGTCACTTGCTGCAGGAGCTTGCAGCGAGGATCCCGCATCACATCATCGGTTAGCTCAACACCCCGGTTGACAGGTCCGGGATGGAGAATGATGGCATTCTTCTTCATCTGCTGAAGACGGGACATGTTGAGCCCAAAGTGCTGATTGTAGTTTGTAGTATCAAAAATATGTTGGTGCCGCTCATGTTGAATCCTGAGCATCATCACCACATCGGATTCAACAACGGCTTCTTCAAAGTCAATCCAGCGATGCTCTGCTACATCACCTTTCCGAAAAGCTTCGGGACCGGAGAAGGAAACCTCTGCTCCCAGCCGCCTAAGGAGCAGCGCATTGGACCGGGCAACACGGCTGTGGTAGATGTCGCCGACTATGGCAACCTTCAGGTCCGAAAAGCCGCCGTGGTGCTGCCTTATAGTCAGGGCATCAAGCAGGGCTTGAGTTGGATGTTCATGAATCCCGGAACCGGCATTAACCAGGGAAAGGTCGAATTTCTCACCATCCAGCAGCTTGGGCCAGTTCTCGGGATGGCGGATCACTGCCAAATCTACGCCTAAGGCATCAATGGTCTGGAGTGAATCGATTAGGGATTCTCCCTTGGTGGCACTGGAGTTTTCCACGACAAAGTCCAGCACCTTAAGGCCTAACCTCTGGGCAGCTAACTGGAAGGATAGGGCTGTGCGGGTACTGGGCTCAAAGAAAAGATTAACTGCTGTACCCTTTACCCCTACACTTTCCTTCCCTACATTTTCCTTCCCTTCCAACTGATAATCCAGAAAACTCTGGGCACGTCTCAGCAACCTCTCGACTGCTACTCGGTCTAGCTGTTCAATGCTGACTAACGAAGGCATCTAACTCCCTCTCTTTCCAGACCTTAGACGCTTCCTGGCATAAAAAAAGGCTTTTACCAGATCGGTAGAAGCCATGGTACATCTATATAGGCGCAGTTTCCCGCCCTAAGAAGACGTCCTTTCCAACCTCTCTGGATTGGATTAAAGGTCATAGGTTTTCATTTTATAGATAGACTAGCAGAAAACCGGTATACCGTCAAGGGCCAAAGGGTGACCTAACAATAACTTTACGCTAACCGACGTAACCATGCCCTGCTACTTCCCCGCCAAGAATCGCCACAATTCATCTTCCTCCGGCAGTATAAGTTCGCGCCTCTCCCCGGAGGACGAGATCAAGATTGACTTATCCCCTGTGGTGATTTCTCCAACGGGATAAGCATTGACACCCACCTCGGCAGCAGCTTCTACTATAGGAATCCCAGGCGGCGCTGTGATCAAAAGGCTGCCGGATGATATTAGCCCCAAGGGGTCAAGCTCCAGGGCATCACAAATTGCTCTAGTTTCCGGCAAGACAGGGACGGAGTCAAGTCTGACCTCACAGCCTAAGCCGCAAGCTCCCAGAAGCTCCCACAATGCCCCATAAAAGCCGCCTTCGGTAATATCATGCATGGCAGATGTCCCTGCTCTAGCAGCAGCTAGAGCCTCGGGCACTACACTGATCTTATCGAAGAATTCATCGGCTCTCTCAAGCACCGGTTCTTCCACCCCTAGGCTGACCAGGATTTCCCAGTGATCCGCCGCCAGGATGGCTGTGCCTTCAAAACCGACACCCTTTGTCACATAAATGATGTCACCTGGTTGGGCACCTGCCGAGGTAACATAGCGATCTCGAGGAGCACGGCCTACAGCTGTCGCCACAACCAAAGGCCCCTCCACCTGAGAGATCACTTCTGTATGCCCTCCGAGGATCTCGATACCCAGCTCCTCACAGGCACCATCCATATCATCGATCAGCTGGCCGACGAACTCATCATCAACGCCCTCCGGCAGCAGCAAAGCTACCTGGATACCAACCGGCTCAGCACCGTTCGCTGCTACATCATTGCAGGCTACATGTACTGCCAGCCAACCTAAACGGCGGCTTGCACCGGTAATGGGGTCAGTTGAAATCACGCAAACCTCTTCTCCGAAGTCGATGACGGCAGAGTCCTCTCCAAGGCCCGGCCGCAGGAGGATGTCTGAGCGCCGGCGGTGCAGCCGTTCAAATATTAAACCCCGCAGCTTATCCGGAGACAACTTACCTGCCTTCACTGTCCAATCCACATCTCCTCCAGTGGCACATAGTTCAAGCCCAATGCTTCAGCCACCGCTTGATGGACTACTGCTCCTCCAATGACGTTAACTCCTTTAGCCAATGAATCATCGGCCAAAACAGCCCGGCGGACTCCCATCTCTGCTATCTGCAGTATATACGGCAAAGTAGCATTGGTAAGGGCAAAGGTTGAGGTCCGGGGCACTGCGGCAGCAACATTGCCCACCGAATAATGTACAACATCATGCTTCATGTAAACCGGATCACTGTGGGTGGTTCGCCGATCCACCGTCTCGATGCAGCCCCCTTGATCCACGTCAATATCCACAATTACACTGCCGGGTTTCATGGCCATTACCATTTCTTCCGTGACCAAGAGAGGGGTCTTGGCTCCCGGGATAAGTACCGCACCAATCAATAAATCCGCATACCCAACAGCCCGCTCGATGTTATAACGGTTGGACATGACCAGCATTATGTTCCCATGAAAGATGTCACTGAGATACCGCAGCCGCTCAGGATTTTTCTCGATAACGGTCACATGGGCACCCATTCCTAGTGCAATCCTGGCAGCATTACTGCCTACAATTCCGCCGCCTAGGATCACTACCTCCGCTGGAGGCACTCCCGGAACCCCACCCAGCAGCACTCCCCGTCCACCATAGGGTTTTTCGAGGAACTGGGCTCCGACCTGCACTGCCATGCGGCCGGCGACTTCGCTCATGGGCTTGAGCAAGGGTAAGGACCCATCAGACAGCTGGATAGTCTCGTAGGCGATGGCAGTTACCCTGTTTTCGATTAGGGCTCTAGTCAACTCCGGTTCGGCCGCCAGGTGCAAGTAAGTAAAGAGAATCTGACCAGGCCGGAAAAGCTCATATTCCGACGGCAGGGGTTCCTTGACTTTCACGATCATGTCCGCTGCTCTGATAAGCTGTGGGCTATCTTCAACTATTTCTGCTCCGGCAATCTCGTATTCCTCATCTAGAATCCCGCTGCCGCTGCCGGCACCAGTTTCTACCATGACCTGGTGTCCCCGACTGGTCAGCTCCTCGACACCGGCTGGGGTCAAGGCTACACGATTCTCGTTATCCTTTATCTCCCGAGGCACGCCAATAAGCATTGTCTCACTCCTTCCCCAT
>JAAYGR010000130.1 GCA_012727675.1 Bacillota bacterium | reverse complement strand
GATAAGGGTAGTTTGCCGGCCGTATTTCTCCTTGAGCTCAGCGGGAGTAGATACGTCATCGGGCAGGTGCAAGAAGGAAATAGCTTCAGGCTGCATTGTCTCAATCTGCACATCGAAGTAGATGCCGGTGCCGCAGTTGTGGATCATCATCAGGCAGCCCCGCTGGTGCACCCGATCAGCCAACTTTCTTACATACTCACCTTCAAATTCCAACCACATGGATTTGCTCATAATGGATTGGGAGGCAAAGAGGGTGTCAATCATGACTGCGTGGACACCTGTATCCATGAGGGCATCATAATAGTCCATTAGGGTTTCGGTGATGGCGGCAACCGCATACTTAACAGCATCTGGCTCCAGCACCAGATCCATAAACATTTTTTCCTGTCCCCTGAGCATGCTGAGAATCCCCAAAGGACCAAAGGTAAAGGCAATGATGGGCAGTTCCTTCCCTTTAGCCTCTACCAGTTTGCGACACAGCTTGATGTGCTCCCCCATTCGCCTGCCCTGCCGGGGATCGATGGGAGCAATTTTCCGATAGTCTTCGGCACTTTGAATCAAGCTCTTGGTGTAGTCTGGATGGGCTGCTTCATCTTCCGGATAGATAATCTCAGCACCAAAATCAGCGGCTTCCACGGAAAGATCAGTCAAGGTGCAGATAGCATCCAGTCTGAATTGCTCAGCTGCCTTAATATAGGCCTCCGCACAAATGTCGGCATTGCTGGCCCAATCGTAATAGCTGGCATTGACCAGCCTACGGGTCGCTCCGGCCAAGAGTGGATAGACCGGTACCCGATCAGGTTCTTCAAAACGCAAACACTTGGTTACTCGTTCCAAAGAAGTCACTACTAGTCCCTCCTCAAAAATCAACATGCGGCCTCTTTCCTAACATAACTTTAACTATAAGAATCAATACAAGCCAGGGATTCTCTTGCGAATCCTAGAAGAATCTTGTTATCTAGTTGGCAGTGAGGGACATATTACAAAGGGAAAGTAAGCAAAAGGATGGTGAGCCCTTGAAGCGGCAGCAGCTTATATGGCTCATATCAGGGTGGGTCCTAGCCGGTATCTTGGGAATAATGTTGTGGATCGGCTACCGACAAGATGCCGTAGAACCTCCCCGGCTTTCAGAGCGGACAGAGTATGTGAATCTGGTGGATCCCAATTACCCGGCAGCAGCTGATGAACCAGGTTGGGATTATCGCCAAGAGGTTGAGGCTGATCTCGATGGAGATGGCTCTTTGGAGCATATTTTGGTCACAGCCAGAGCAGAACGCTCTCCTGCTAACCCCAATGAATATCTTTGGGATGACGGCCAGCCGTGGCAGGTCATGGTAACATCGCCGGAAGGGGAGAAGACTCTAGTATACTCCCGCTGGGTCCAGATCGGACAGCTGCGGGTCTTAGTTGGCGAACCCCAGGAGAACGAAAGGCCCCATCTTATCATCTTGGAGTTGACCGGTGCCAATGTCTCAATGTACAAAGTAGGATACAATGGCCCCGGTCAAACCAATGCTGAGTCCTTGATAGAAGTTCCTATCATCAATCAAGCAGGCCCCGCTCTCCTCCCCTGATCGGGCCCAGTTCTTCTCCTTCCCGTCAGGCAGTCTGGGGTG
>JAAYGR010000129.1 GCA_012727675.1 Bacillota bacterium | reverse complement strand
GGATAAAGATATCGATGAGATGGCTTTCAAAGGATTTGTCCAAATGCAGTTGGGTGAGGATTGTGTCCAACTGGCCTACGACCATCTCGAACATCTTGATTTTCTCATCTAGGAGTCTCCAGATATGCTCTTCAATAGTTCCCTGGGTGGCAAGGTTAAAGATGTAGACATCTTTAGTTTGCCCAAGCCGGTGAACCCGTCCGATGCGCTGTTCAAGGCGCATAGGGTTCCAGGGTAAGTCAAAATTGATCACATTGTTGCAGTACTGGAGATTAATACCTTCGCCGCCGGACTCGGTGCTGACCAAGACATCGCCGTAGCGCCGGAAGAGGAACTTAGTGAATTCCTTGCGGCCGGCAGACAAAGTGCCATCGAAGGTTACGACACCTAAGCCGGCAGCCTCCAAGTGTTTCTTGATAAATGCCTGGGTGCCCCGATATTCAGTAAAGATCACAACTTTCCCATCGAGTTTGGGCAATAGCTTAAGTACCTGCTCAACTTTGGCACTGGTTTCCAGGTGGGCTGCCAGCTTGAGGAGGCGACCGAGTTCTGCTTTTAGTTCCGGATTGGCCTTTTCGTAGAGCTTCTTCAAAGTGAGAACAGCTGCCCAGGCGCTGCTGCAAACCTCCCTTAAGAGGGTGATATAGGGCAGGATTGTTTTCTTTTCAGCCAGCGACTTTCGCACTTGCCTTCGGATAAAAGACTCTACTGCCGAATAGAGCTCCCGTTCTCCGGGAGTCAGTGCTACCGGTACAGCTTTTACAATCCGTTGGGTAAACTCTACTGTACCGGTTCCCCGGCGATTTCTCACCATTACCTGACGAAGGAGCGACCGCAGGGTTTCGGGATCCCGGGGAGTACGCTTGCCCGCGGTGAACCGCTGCTTAAACTCGGTATAGGTTCCCAGCTGGCCCGGTTTCAGCAGGGTGATTAGATTGTAGAGTTCCTTTAGGTCGTTTTGCACCGGTGTAGCTGTCAGCATCAAGAAGTACTTCTTATGAATGCTGTTGACAAACTGCCAATTCTGGGTCTTGGAGTTTTTCAGCTTGTGGGCTTCATCGACAATCAGGATATCCCAATTGATGTCCAGTACCTGAGAAAGATGGGGCTCTCGTTTGGCTGTGTCTATGGAAACCACAATGCATTGACATCGGGCCCAATCGTACTGGCTGCGGTGGAGGACAACGGGGATGCGGAACTTCTCCCTTAGCTCCTCAAACCACTGCCAGCATAATGATGCAGGTGTGAGAATCAGGGCCCTGCGCACCAGGCCCCTCAGCATATATTCCTTGAGGATCATGCCTGCCTCGATTGTCTTGCCCAGCCCCACTTCATCGGCCAATATTGCCCGGCCTCCCATTTCTTGGATAACCCGTCGGGCTGTGTCCAGCTGATGGCGATAGGGAATCACCCCGACTGATTCCCAATGGGAGGAGAGATGGACAGGACAGAGGAGGCTGGCAATGTCTGCCCTAGCCGTTAGCTCTTCACCTAGGCGGACTAGTTTGTGCCAGTCCCAGCTGGTATACTGGCTGCGCCGAATTCCTCTGATAATATTCTCCAGCCCAGATTGGCTGAACCGCACCGAGAAATTGTCGTCGACTGCAATTGGTTCAGAGAAGGTTTCAATCTCCGGACCAAAGATGAAGGTTCCCGGTTGATTCTTAAGTATGGGTACAGTAATGCGGATCTCCATGAACTACCTCCCAAACATGTACCTAGACCGGGTCTTAGTTTGTCCTGCTGCCGATTTTTCTAGACAAGACGGCGGAGAGTGGTGTATAATAATAATCATCCTAGGGCCTGTAGCTCAGCTGGGAGAGCGCTGCGTTCGCAACGCAGAGGTCGTGGGTTCGACTCCCATCAGGTCCACCAAGGAAAAGCCCCTTCGGAAGCGGATTTCCGAAGGGGCCTTCTTACTGCCAACGCCGCGTTTTTGGCCGTTG
>JAAYGR010000128.1 GCA_012727675.1 Bacillota bacterium | reverse complement strand
TTCAATGAGCCCTCGGATACCGGCATCAGCACCATGCTGACAGATTTTTGGAAAGCCTGGCAGCAGCTGAGCCTTACCCCATCGGATCTAGCCGCTAGAGCAGTGGTACGTCAGACTGGAGCACTGCTGGCCGATGCCATTCGCCATACATATACACAGCTCCACCGCTACCGGGAAGAAGTCGACTATGCTATAGAGGTCAAGGTTAACCGGATCAACTATCTAGCCCAGCAAATCGCAGATTTGAATAAACAGATCGTGGCTGTCAGTGTCTCCGGTGATCGGCCCAATGATCTCTTAGATGCCCGGGATCTTCTGGTGAAGGAGCTGGCCCAGATAACCAACATCCAGGCAGTAACTGATCACAAATTGCAGATGCATATCAGTATCTCCGGAAGCTCTTTGGTCCAGGGTTCCCATGCTTCCAAGCTGGCTCTAGAGGAAGGGCCCGACGGGTACAAAGTGGTCTGGGAAGCAACTTCCGTTGCCGCATCCTTTAACGGCGGAGAACTCAAGGGTTTGTTTGAGCTGCGGGATGATATTCTCCTCAATGGATATATGGAAGAACTCAACCGCCTAGCCAAGGCCCTGATCGATGCGGTCAATGAGCAGCATGAGAAGGGGTTTGGATATGCCTCCGCTGGTGATGCTGATGCGACCAAATTTCAGGATGCCACGTTTCCAACTGGAATAAAGTTTTTTGCCGAAGTTACCACCGGGAAGTACGCCCAGGATATTAAGCTGGCTGACCATATTATGGCAGAAGATGGTCTCAAGTACATCGCTGCCGGGTTGGAGGAAGCGCCGGGAAACGGCGATAACGCCTTGGCCATCGCCAAGCTCCTACAGGAGACCAAGATCGATGCCCTCAACGGCAGCATACCCGACTTTTTCTCTTCCCTGGTTGCCAGCCTCGGTGTCGATTCCCAAGAGGCAAAGCGGATGTTTGCCAACCAGACTGTCCTGATGGAGCACCTGGAGAACCGCCAGGAATCTGTTTCCGGCGTATCGCTGGATGAAGAAATGGGTAATTTAATCCGCTTCCAGCATGCCTACAATGCTGCAGCACGTCTCATCACAGCTCTTGATGAAACCTTGGTGACAGTGATCGAGCGGATGGGACTGGTAGGGAGGTAATGTACTATGCGGGTAACGAATAAAATGCTGGTCACCAATTCCTTAGCCAACCTCAATCGGGGGCTGGAACGGATGCAGCACTTAAGCGGCCGGCTGGCGGCAGGCAAGAAAATCATGTTTCCCTCCGATGATCCCATCGGCACAGGCAATGTTCTGCGGATGTACAAGGGTCTTGAGGAGACCAGGCAGTATGTTGCCAACACCGATTACGGCATCGGCATGCTCACCGCAACCGACGGCGCCTTTACCGATCTGACTGCAATCCTGCAGCGGGCGAGAGAACTGGCCGTTTACGGCGCCAATGGAACACTGCCGGAGGATTCCCTCTACGCTTTGGCTAGGGAAGTCAATGAGCTAATCGACCATGCGGTGCAGGTAGCCAATTCCACCTATGCCGGAACCTACATTTTCGGCGGACAGGAGACGTCTAAGCCGCCCTATTCAGCGGATGTTGACGGCAATGGTAACATTACAGCTGTGAATGCCGAATATACAAGCACTGAGGGAATAACTGTAGAAGTAGGACCTGGTTCTCAGCTGGAGATCAGCCTGCCGGGTTCCCTGGTTTTTGACCGAGTTTTCGAAGAGCTAATTGAGCTGCGGACACTCTTGGATGATGGGAAAAACGACGATATTTCTTCTACCTCCATCGGCAACCTTGATGAGGTCATCTCCGCTGTCTTGCAGTACCAAGCTGAAGTTGGAGCCAAGACCAAGAGGCTGGAGACAACCAAGAGCCGCTTGGAAGGGCTGGATATTAACCTCCAGACACTAATTTCCAAAACAGAGGACATCGATGTCGCCGAAGCCATCATGCACTTTAAGATGCAGGAAAATGCTTATCGGCTGGCGCTGGATACCACTGCCAGGATTATACAGCCGACTCTTTTGGAGTTTCTTAGGTAACCTTTGACCTAGAGGAGAACCGCCATGCTGCAGCTAAGGCTTAATCAGTACTTTGGCCGCATCGGCATAGACCACGTGCCCTCAAAGCTTGAGATCAGCTGCCCAATGGCAGACATGGAAATCCACCAAGAACTGGGTCAAATGGAGATCGAGAGGGTGCCTCCTGCGGTGAAAATCGACCTA
>JAAYGR010000127.1 GCA_012727675.1 Bacillota bacterium | reverse complement strand
GCATCATCAACAACTGCCTCCGCCGCCGAAACACCTAAGGCGCCGCCGGCAAAAGCAGCACCGCAGAGTAGGAAGACAAGGAGCAATCCTATTTTTTGTTGCTTGGTCACCTACGCTACCTCCCTACTGGATGACAGGGGTGACAAATATCAAGACTTCCCGATCACCCTCCCGCTTGATGTCGTTTCTAAACAGCCAGCGGATGAGTGGTATATCCCCGAGGATGGGCACCTTTCGGGATAAGGTGTAAAAATCCTGCATAGTCATGCCTGCCAATACCGCGGTTTGCCCATTGGCCAGCCGCACCGTGGTTGAGACAGAGTTCCGTTTGACTACCAGGTCAGGCCTCGCTTCACTGACAAAATGGCTGACCTCAGGGGCAAGATTGAGGAGTATTTGATCATCTGGAAGAATAGTCGGAGTAACACTTAGAACGACTCCTACCTCAACCCTTTCAATCCGGGAGGTCTCTTCATCATCTGCTTTGATGGGCAGAATCTGCAGATCACCGATGAACAGCTCCGCTGTTTCCCGATCCGCGACCAGCACCCGGGGGTCGGCATGGATCTCAGCTTCCTGCTTCTGCTCCAGCATCCTGAGATTGGTTAGCAACTCACCCCAAACATCCGTAGCCAGTGTCAGAACACTGCCATCATACTCAATGCTCCCACTCCAACTGTCATTGACACTCTGCCCCTTCTCGGCAGAAAATTGCAGCAGGCTGTTCCCCAGCTCCTTCAAAGCTGACGATGAAACCTCGGTTACCAGCACCTTGATCTCCACTGTTTTGCGGGGTGTATCGATCTGATTGATAAGGTTCTTAATCCTCTCCAGCTCCAAAGGCGGGGCCGAGATGGTGAGTATATTGCTGCCGGGTGTGCCCCTTACATATGTAGATAAGAATGTCGGAAGCTGGTCAATCACTTCTTGGGCAGTCACGTTTTTGAGCCGAACAATCTCAGTCTCCACCAAGGCACTGAAGGTGGTGTTTCGGGGATCAGGGAGACCCACTATATAGTAGTCATCAACCTTGCGGAAGGAAAGACCTCCGGTGAAGAGAATCATCCTCAAGGCCTTCTCCAAAGGTACATCCTGAAGGTCCGCTGTCACCTGACCGCTCACCGTCTGGTCTGCGATAATAGTCACACCGGTCTGCAAAGATATCTCACTGAGGGCTTCCCTGAGATCTGTTTCAAACAACATGATATTAACCAGAGGTTCATCTTCTTCTTGGGCAAAACCGACTCCGCCAACCAAGAGCACAAGAGCCAAAGCCCCTAAACATAATGCCAACTGCCCTCTACATTTCCCCACTTTTCTACCCCCCACAATCTACACACAGTCTACGTTCTTCAGCCTACCAAAGGTACCACGGTGTAAACAATGCTTCCCTCATAAGTTCCAGGGGTGTCCAGCCATGTTGCTAAGAGCTGAACATCCATGCTGAAGACATTCCTCCCCGCTGCAGGACTGGAATATACAGGACCTTGTCCAGCGTTCCTAGTCATAAGGGTATGCCAGGAGTCCTCATCGATAGAACTAACGGTTGAACCATTGAGTCTAAACTGCATTTGGGAACTGGGCAAGGTTGTGCCGTTGGGCCCCCTAAAGTCTTCGGCT
>JAAYGR010000126.1 GCA_012727675.1 Bacillota bacterium | reverse complement strand
CATGATCCTTTGGGAGAGCGGCAGGAGCGTTTGGACATGCCTGAGAATTTCCATGGCTGCCCTGCGGAGGAGCTTGGCTTTTATGAGATCGAGAAAGGCGGCGTGACGGTAGCCAGGGTACTGGGAGTATCATATCAATCCCGTCGGGAGGCCCGGTCTTTACACGCTATGATTAGCCCGGCGGATAATACGGCTATCAATATTGGACTTCTGCACACCGCCCTAGAGACTAAGAACCGCAACTACGTTCCCTGCAGTATGCAGGATTTGTTGAGTCAGCAGTATATAGACTACTGGGCGCTGGGCCATGTCCATCAGCCCCGGATTGTCCGGAGCGGGTCGCCGACCATTGCCTATCCCGGCACTCCCCAGGGGCGCCATCCCGGTGAGTTGGGCGTGGGGGGGTGCCTATTGGTGGAGCTTTCCCAAGGGAATGCTGTGGAGACCAAGTTTGTGCCTATTTCCCCCTATGTATGGTTGGAAATCGAGGTAGCCATTGATGAGCCTTGGGAAAATGAGCCTATTATGAACCTTTCTGATCTTGAACGGCTTCTCAGGGCAAGGGCAGAGCAGCTTCTAGAGGAAGAGGTCAAGATGCCGGATATCCCCCTTGCCGACAATGACTGGCAGCCCGAAGGGTACCTGGTGCGCTGGGTCTTAAATGGGCGGGGACCGGCCCATGAGCTTTTGACAGGGGCAGAAGAAGAAAAAGATGAACTGCTTTACTGCCTTAGAGAGTTTCAAGAGTATAGGCCTTTCCTTTGGACTGAGTCTATTCAGATTCAGACCGGTCCAGCTCTGCCTGAATGGGATGAAATGCTGGAGTCCTGGCCCTTGGTACGGCAGCTAAAGCTAATTGCGGAAAGCTGCCTTACCGATGCTAAGTTGAGAAAAGAGCTGGAGAATGCCCTGGGCCAGATCTGGGAAACAAACTATGATCCTGAACATCCCAATGAGACCAGATTGCAGGCGACACCTGAAGTTGTTGCCGGGATTGTAGAACAGGCTAAGGAGCTGGCGTATGAGAGACTGCTGGAAGGAGTTGAAGTAGAGTGAAGATCCAGCAGTTGTATATAGGAGATTTCGGTATACTTCGCAATCAGGCGCTAGATGGGTTGGGACCTGGGCTGGTTGTCATCGGTGGCCCGAATCGGTCCGGTAAGACTACCTTTATGCAGGTCCTGAGGTATCTCGGTTACGGTTTTCCCCAGGGAGCTAGCTTGCCGCCGCCGACCCATGAGTATCATGTGGAAGCGGCGGTTAATGTAGAGAATGAGCTGTGGCATCTCCGTCTAGCCGGACACAGCAAGCCCCGGGTTTCTGGACCCCAAGGCCAGTCCGGCAGCATAGATATGCTCTTTGGCGGACTGGATATGTTCACTTACCATCAGCTGTTTACCATCAGCTTAGACGAACTGCGGCTTCTGCCGGAGGGAATGGCAAGATCGGAGCAGGCGAAGCTGCAGTCGGTTTTACTAGGAGCAGGACTTGCCCATGTGGCAAGACTGCCGAGGCTGAAGGCAGAACTGGAAGCTGAAGCTGAGAGAATCGGGGGAAAGCTCGGCAATCCCAAGGTCAGGATGTTCAAGCCGTATTACACCCAGATCGAGCAGGGGATTGAGCAGCGGGATGATGCCCTAACAGCGATTAATGAATACCGGGCCATGGTGGACAGGCTGGCAGATGTTGAAGCTCAGATTGAGGATTTAAAGGAGCGGCAGGCCGCCGCTGACCAGCATGTGGTCAGGATGGAGATACTGCTTCGCAACCATGCAGATTATCTCAGGTGGACTGACCTGGGCCGAACTCTGTCTGAGCCAAGGGTTCAGCGCCTCCTTAGTCATTATCCAGACGGGCTGTTGGAAAAGGCTAGGGTTCTTAAGGAAAACTTTGAAGCTGCTCTGGAGGATTATCAGGAGAAGCTTTCAGCCCTCCGGCACCAGGCCAAAGACAGAGATGTAAAGGAATGGCAGGAGGCCCTCCTTGCAAGGGCTGGCGAGATTGAGCTGGCTTTTCGGGACCTATCCGGTATATCCGCCCGGATCAATACCTATGAGAAAAGGCGGGAAGAGCACCAGGTTGAGGCGCGGCGTTTGCGAACCGAGATACGGGCGGTGGACCCTACCTGGAGAGGAGATTTTGAACATCTGGACAGGATAGTTGCAGAAGTTGATGAGGACCAGCTGCTAAAGGCAGTTGAGGACTACGGGCTTTTGAAGGAAGCAGACGGCATCATACAGCGTCTGCAGCAGATAGATGTCGCTGACTTCGGCAAGCAGTTTAGAACCTATGCTGTAGGTGCCCTTATGGCTGTGGTGCTAGGAGCAATCATCGGCTTCATCCTGCCCGTAGTGGGACTCGGCCTGGCAGTTGCCGGTGTAGTCGGGCTTGGGCTTTACTATATGAACCGCACCATCGCAGACAATGTAGTCAGAGAAGAACGCCGCACCCTTAGAGACAAACTGCAGGAAATAGCAAGTTCAATCGAGCTTCCCTTAAACGCTGTAGACGCCGAGGGATTTCAGCAGTTTGAGCTACGCCGCCAGCAGGCGGAAACGAGACTGCAGTTTTACCGGGGTATTCTGGGTCTTACTGAGGCAGCAGATGGCCAGCGGTATGCAGCCCAGCTGGCTGAATTTAAACAGTTGTGGCAGAGATATAAGGACCTTGAGCGACAGGCAGAGGCCCTTGAGGGTGAGCTCAATGCAATCTTGCCGGAGCTTGAGAACCTGTCTGATCTTGCCCGGGAGCTGGGGGATTGGGCTGAAGATGCCCAGCCGACAGCCGCTTCTTTCAGCCGCTTGGCCATGACAATTGAGAAAACCTGGGAGGACTTAGAGCGGGCTAGAGAGGTAAAGGATACCGAAATCAAGCTGGCTGGCCTCACGGAGCGGATTGTCGGGCTGGTTGGAGAAGCCCGGTACTTTGACGAAGAGGCTGACAGTCTGGTGGAACTAGACCCATCTAGGCAGCTGGAGGCAGTGATTGAGGCAGGGGAGGAGCGGGCGAAGTATCAGAGGTGTGTTGAAGAAAGGATAACTATTACCCATAGGATAAGGCATTCTCTGGGCCGCCGGGAAGATGCTGCATTGCAGACAGCTGTCGATGAGGCTGCAGCTGTCAGAGATAGGGATGGAGGTCTATCGGAAGGAGATTACCTGAAGGTCCTAGATAGCCTCTATCAGGAATATCCAACCCAAAAGGACCTGCAGGAGGCCCTGAGGCTGGCGGAAGAGGCTTCAAGCAGGATCGCTTCTGAGCTTCAGCAGCTTGAAGAAGAGGGGCGTGAGCTGCGCCGTGCCATAGGTGCCCTGGATACAGACCAAACACTGGCTGAGGCCCAGAAGAGCATCGATGAGGCCAGGGGGCAGCTAGAGCCCCTTGCCAGGAGATTTGCGGTTCACAGGGTAGCAGCCTTTTTCTTGGACACATTGTATAAGGAGTTTCTTGCTGAAGCCAGGGATTCGCTCCTTACCCGGGCCAGTGAGATATTCCGGGAGCTTACCCAGGGTGAATATGAACAGATATTGCCCATGGATGATTTGACTGAGGCTGGTTTTCAGGTGACCGCCCAGGGTGGAAGCGAATTTCTCCCCGATGCCCTTAGCCGGGGAACCAGTGAGCAGCTGTTTTTGGCCGTCCGCTTGGGGCGAATTCAGGAGATTGAGCCGCCCCTGCCGGTGATTTTCGATGACAGCTTGGTGAACTTCGACCGGCGCCATGCTTACCAAGGGGTGAGGGCCCTTAAGCGCCTTGCCCAGAGGCATCAGGTATTTGTGCTAACCTGTCATCCACAGCTCATTGAAATGATCGCCGATGTCCAAGGGCAAGAGCCGGCACAGTACTGGCAGCTGGACAGGGGTGTATTCTCCCGATCTGACTGGCAGAGCCTTACCAGGTTCTTAGAAGCCCGGGGAACTGCTTAAGAAGAGGACAGGCGTGGACAGGCCCAATGCCTTTGGCCCTTAGGGGCCTTCGTTGTTATGCTAGAAAACGTTTTATTCCGGCGCAGGATTTTTCGGAATAAGAAGCAGGATTGTCCTTGCTGAAAATAGTATATTCATCGCAGGTAGAAATGTAAAACGTTTTACTAGAAAGCGATTGGTGATCACATGGCGACCATTAAGGATGTTGCTTTAGAAGCTGGGGTATCCATTGCCAGCGTATCTAGAGTCCTAAATGATCCCAACTACGGCTCAGTGGAGATGCGGATGAAGGTTACTGCTGCCGCGAAAAAACTAGGCTACCAGCCAAATAAAATCGCGAGAAGTATGGTAATGGGCCGTACCAACATCATCGCTTTGGTCATCCCCGATATCCGCAACCAGTTCTTCACATCGGTTGCCCGGGGTGTAGAAGATGTGGCGAGCAAGTATGAGTATCGGGTGATGCTCTGTAACACAGACGAGAATTCGATTAGACAGAGGCAGTACATCGACACTTTTCGAAGCAAGATCGTCGATGGATTTATTATTGCCGTCGCATCTGATCGAGACCATGATCTAGACAAAGTGGACCGGGAGACCCTGCCCTTTGTTTTCATTGACCGGGTGTGTGAAGGAGTTTTAGCTGATGCTATCGTGGTGGACAACCGGGATGGAGCCTACAAAGCAGTCAGTCATTTGCTTGAGCTGGGGCACCGGCGTATTGGGCTTATCGCCGGTAAGAGCGATACCCTCACTGGACGAGAGCGTCTGCGGGGCTATGAGGAGGCTTATCGGGCAGCAGGGATAACCGTCGATCAAGCCTTGGTGGTTGACGGTAATTTTACCATCGAAGGCGGCTATCAGGCGACCAAGGCTCTGCTGGAGATAGAAGACCGGCCTACGGCTATATTTGCCGCCAACAACTCCATGACCATTGGCTGCCTGCGGGCTTTGACCGAGGCCCAGGTAAAAGTTCCCGAGGATGTCTCTGTCATTGGCTTTGACGATTCTGAGTGGGCAGAGTTCTTTGTACCGCCCCTTACAGTAGTGCGGCAGCCGACTTACAGCATGGGAACATTGGCTGCCGAGATTTTGTTTCAAAGGCTAACAGGCACTGCTCCGCCCGAATGGCAAGAGGTTGTTTTAAAGCCGGAATTGGTTATTCGGGCATCTTGCGGACCAGTGCGTTGGTAGAACAAGCAAAATCATGAAAAGGGGGTTTTGTTGTGGACTCGAAAATTAGAGCGAAAATCGGGATTGTTGTGATTTCTGACGAAAGACCCGCCATCCACTCCCAGGATGAACAGCACAACCGTGATTACCTGTACAAGATTAAACAGGTCTTGGAGGCTAGGGCAGAGGAAGCCGGCGACAACCTGGAATTCATTGTGGAAGATAGGATTATCAACAGCATGGGCTTGGCCGTAGCTGCTGCTAAGCGGATGCGGGCCGAGGATGTTGCCGGTGT
>JAAYGR010000125.1 GCA_012727675.1 Bacillota bacterium | reverse complement strand
GCACTAATCTGTAAATAAACGGGAACTCCTCCTGCGGATAGGCAAAACACTTCAATCGAAATAGACCCTGAGCCGTCTCCACCTTCACACATGAAGAAACCTCCTCCCAGTCCTTGAGACAAAGTCCGTACTCTGCCAACATCTCCTCTAGGGGCAGATCCGTCCACTCTGGACATCTGGCCATATCCTCAAAGCTCCTTTAGGCTCCTTTGGTCAATCACGCCAGTGCCCGGTACACCATCCAAGTTTCTGCGGCAGCCCTGGCCCATGAGAACTTGGCCTTCTGCCTGTATCCCCGCAAAGTGAGCTGCTCCCGGAGCCTACTGTCTGACATAGCCCGCGCCACGGCCTCGGCCAGGCTGTCTTCATCATAGGGGTCATATAGCAGACCCCCATCCTCCACCACCTCGGGTATGGAAGCCGCGGCAGCTGCTACCACCGGTACGCCGCAGGCCATGGCCTCCAAGGGAGGCAGCCCAAAGCCCTCGTAAAGTGAAGGATAGACGAAAAGCTCAGCTGCATTATACAGATAGGGCATATCCTCTTGAGCAACAAAACCCGGGAACCTTACCTCATTTTCCAAATCCCACTTGGCCACCAGCGACCTTAATTCTTCATATGATCCGCCGCCTGCTCCCCCAACCAATACCAGCTGACAGTCCTGGGGGAGTTCCTCCCTAATCCGGCGAAAGACCCGGACCAAACTGACCAAGTTTTTCCTCCGGCTAAACCCGCCGACATTGAGGATATAGGGCCCAGTTATCCCCAGTTTATCTGCCACATGCTGCCGGGCTATCTCCCGGCAGATAGGCCTATAAATCGGCTCTGCCGCCTCATAGATAACTGCAATCTTCTCCTCGGGGACATTGAGGATCCGCATCAAGTCCTGCTTAGTGTTAAAGGACACAGCAATGATGTAATCTGCTGCTTCCACCGCCTGGGGGAGCTCCCGCAAAGCAGTCTCCAAGTAGAGTTTGCTGCAGGTCTGGGGCAGTACGAATGGGATTAGGTCATGGATTGTCACCACCAGTTTTGTCCCGCGGCTCCCGACAGGCGGCAGTCCAATGCCGTTATGGGGAATATGGTAAATATCTAGGCCAACCCCATCCCAGTCGGGTAGGACCTGTATTTCCTGCCAAAAGCTTCTATTCTTGCTCTTACCCTCAGCTAGCTGAAAACCGTCTTGAACCTCAACCCATTTCGCCGACGGATAGACCAGCTTATACTGATTCAAGGGATCAATGGAAAGCAGCTCCCTAATGAGCTGATACGTATACGTCCCAATCCCGGAACCCCGATACCACAAGGCAGCTCGGGCATCTATCCCAATCTGCACTGGTTAATCCCCCCCAAGTTCCTAGGTGAAATCACGACACTACAATATATGAGAATCGTCTCTCTCAGGAACTAGGAACCAGCCTTTCTCCATTCACCCCCAAGTCCTAGATCTCATAGTATGCCAGTGGAGTATGACAGCTGTCTTGAAGAGGTGTGACGGAAATGAACCGGCAGCTTCCTCCGGCAGTAATTCTAGCGGGAGGCTTGGGAACACGGCTTAGGCCCCTGGTTTCTGATCGGCCCAAAGCACTGGCGGTAGTGGCGGGCAAGCCCTTTATCCTTCATCAGCTGGAGTGGCTGCGCCGCAACCTTGTCCAGTCGGTGATTTTGTGTGTGGGGTATAAAGGGGAGCAGATTGTAGATTACCTTGGCGACGGCTCTCGCCTAGGCCTGAAGCTGACTTACAGTTGGGAAACCAAACCCTTGGGCACTGCCGGTGCCCTTGCCGAAGCATCTCACCTGCTGCCTCCAGAGTTTTTGGTACTCAACGGCGACACCTACACTACCCTGCACTTAAAGCCCCTGTGGGAGGTCCATCACCGCCATGAAGCTTTAGTTACTCTAGCAGTTGCCCCCACCCAAGACAGCAGTGCCGTCGGCGGCATTGAGATGGACGCAAACGGCCGCATCCTGTCCTTCCGGGAAAAGGAGCCCGGAGCCCAGCTGGTCAGTATGGGCATCTATGCAGTATCCCAAAAGCTGATCCAGCTCATTCCTGAGCAGCGCCCATGTTCTCTAGAAAAAGACGTTTTCCCTAACCTGCCGGGACTTTACGGATATCTGTCACCGGTCTCTTTTATCGATATCGGAACTCCTGCCGGCTACCAAGCTCTGAACCGGCATCTCAGCAGTTTAGAAGCCTGAGGCTGTCTCAGGTAGTCTACCTTGGCTCTATCATCACCCTCACCAGGAGGAGGAAAAGCCATGATCATTCGCAGTAGAGCGCCGCTACGAATCAGCTTTTCAGGTGGCGGCACCGATGTTCCCCCATATCCCGAGGAAAAGGGAGGAGTGGTGCTTTCCACCACCATCGATAAATACAGCTATGCCAGTTTGATCCCCAAGCAAGAACCCATCATCCAGGTCAAGTCCTTGGATTTTGATGTTGTAGCCAAGTATGATGTTGATCGCCAGCTGGTGTATGATGGAGAGCTGGATTTGGTTAAGGGGGTTATCAATACTCTCTTAGAAGGCAATGGAGACGGGTTTGTGCTTTTTATCCATAGTGATGCCCCTCCAGGGAGCGGCCTCGGGTCCTCTTCCACCATGGCAGTAACCCTCATCGGCTTGATCCGCCAATGGCTGCAAAAACCCTGGACCAACTATGATATTGCCCAATTAGCCTATCATGTGGAGCGGGAGGTACTGGGTATCAAAGGCGGCAAGCAGGACCAGTACGCGGCTGCCTTTGGAGGCTTTAATTTTATCGAGTTTCACAAGGACTACACGGTGGTCAATCCCCTGCGGGTCTCGCCCATCATCCTCAATGAGCTGGAGTACCACCTTCTCCTCTGCTACACCGGCAAGACCCGCCTGTCTGCCCGGATCATCGAAACACAGGTACAGGGCTATGTAGAAAAGCAGGCTGATTCGGTGGCTGCCCTGGATGAACTCAAACAGATCACCATCGATATGAAAAACGCCCTCCTCCAGGGACGGCTCAACGACTTCGGCGCCCTGCTCCATGATGCCTGGATAAATAAGAAGCGCTTGGCCAAGCAAATAACCAATGAGACTATCGACATCCTGTACGAGACCGCCCGGAAACACGGGGCCTTGGGAGGCAAGATCTTGGGAGCAGGAGGCGGAGGCTACCTTCTGGTCTACTGCCCCTTTGACCAAAAGCACATCATCGCCGGCGAACTAGAGAAAGTCGGCGGCCAGGTAGTGAAGTTCGGTTTCGAGCAGCAGGGACTGCAGACCTGGGAGATCGACGGCTCCCGCTGCCGCTTTTAAGGCATAAAAGTCTCATAAACCAGCACAGTCTCCTTCACAACCTTTTTCCAGGAATAGCGCTGCACCCAATCTCTGCCCTTTTGCCGCAATTGGGCTGCTATTTTTTTGTCAGTGATCACCTGAACTATGGCCTCTGCCAACCCCGCAGCATCATAGGGATCTACTTGGAGCGCTCCTTCACCCACAACCTCCGCCAAGGCCGATGCCCGGGAGGTAATTGTCGGCACCCCGCAAGCCATGGCTTCTAAAGGAGGCATGCCGAAACCTTCGTATAAGGATGGGTAAACGAAAACATCGGCGGCCCCGTAGAACTGCGGCAGATCCTGAACCGGAACATAGCCGGGAAAGATCACCTGCTCTTCTATACCCAGCCCCCGGGCCAACTGCCGAAGCCCGTCTGTCTCTGGAGTTGCCCTTCCCGGCATCAGCAGGACTGCTTCAGGCCCCAGTTCCTTCTTGGCGGTGGCAAAGGCCCTTAACAAAAGGCCTACATTCTTCCGCCAGCTGAAGCCGCCCACATAAAGGACTAAAGGCGCGCCCCTGATCCCATACCGTTCCCGCAAGAACTCTCGGCAGGGGAGCTGGGGCAGGGGTACATAGATAGGCTCCGGAGCTGCATAGATGACTGTGATCTTCTCCGGTGGAATCTGCAAATGACGGATGATATCCCTTCTGGAGTAATGGGAGACTGTAATGAGCATATCTGCCCGTTCGGCGATATAGGGCATTTGGTGCATGAACCGCCGGAGAAATGCAGGATTGCACGTCTGGGGAAGAATGTAGGGAATCACATCGTGGAGGGTGACGACTACAGGAAAAGGCAAGTACCGGGGCAGATTCAGGCCGTTCTGGGGCATGTGGTATAGTTCAACACCTGCTTCCTCCATGGCCCTAACCATGTGGGCCTGTTCCACCTGCCAGTCGGGATTTTCCTTGACTGCTGCCCGGTTAGCATCGACAGCACCAACCCCGCTTTCAAAACCCTCCGGCAGAAAAAACATGAATTCATGGCCCAGCTCTCGGGTCAAGCCTCTAACCAACTGATATGTATAAGTCCCGATCCCTGTTCCTCTAAACCACACAGCTCCTCGGGCATCAATGGCGATTTTCATACCCCAATTCATCTCCCAACAGCAGGCGCCAATATTCTCTGCGTTTAGCCATCTTCTCCCACTCTTGTCGGAGCGTTTCTGCAGCCGCAGGCTCGCTCTGGTTACGGCGGCCCTTATAATACTCGTAACCAACCTCCCAGACCTTTCTCGGGAAGATGCCCAGCCCGTACATTAACTCTATTTCCTCTTGATAGAGACAGCGCTCACCCCGATAAGCATCAAGGACCCTGGTAGCTAAAGCAACTGACCAATTGGTGTATTCCCCGACATTATCCAAGAGGGTGACAAGATCCCTAACGCAAAGCCCCCCGGTGATTCTATCAAGATAGGGAAGGCGGGGTGTTCCGTCATCCTTCACCCTAAAGGTCCGGCCGTGGCAGTCTCTCAATAAGAGACCACTCCAGCAGGGCTCATTGTCAAGCTGATCAAGGGGGAATTCTGCCAACAAATCCAGGCTTTGGTCAGCTATACCGGCTGCTTCGTCGTAAATCTTGAGAAACAGCAGATCAAATCCAGTAGGGTACAATCTGTGCTCCGCCATGGTACGGAAAAGCTCCAAGTCCTCCCGCAGTGCAGTCAAACTTGATTCCACCGGTCTATAGTGGCCCAAGATGTCTTGCCAGGAAGGTAAGAGATCTTGTGATAGGACATGGAGTTCCCCTAAGCAGCGTCCGATCTCAACAGCATCGGCTTGAACAGCTAGCTCACCCGGGCGTCCTTCCGGTTCTTCCGTTAAGTAAGCCAGTCTGTTATCGAAAGTAACAGCTATATCCCCGGTGACAGAAGGCCGCAAAGCCGCAAGGCGGGAGAAACCATGATCCTGCAGGTCTTCCCACACTTTGAGCAGGGTAAGGGTAGTCTCAGTTTTTTCCCGCAAATAGAGCCGAAAAACCCCCTCCTGGGCGAAGACGATCCAGAAATCCATGTCTTCCTTCCCCGGTTGGATTCCCGCCTGGACTGCAGTTATGTTCAAGTCATAGAAGGATGCCAGGTTGGATGAGAGGTTCACATCCAAACCTTCAGCCTGCTCCTGCACTTCTTCCCCTGTTGTTGGATACTGCAACAATAGCCACCCCTTCACTCCAGAGAAAGAGATCCAAAGGTCGGTCCTTAATGCAACCGACCTTTGGCTATAACCCGTTATCCTTTGGCCGTCTCTTATACAGGGCGGCCCCGGTTTCGGCGGCGTCGGTGAAGAGGTTCTGGGAAACTGCTCCATTCAACCACCGGTTTGGACTGGGGGGCATGCATCGATGATGAACTAGGTTCTTCCGGTTGCAGATCATCTACGACCAGCCCTTCCCCCGTGATTTCCACCGCCTCATCCATTTCTGCCGCCGCTTCTAGTTCTGACTCCTCCGATGGGCAAATGACCTCCTCTTCCTCCCAAGAAGTCTCCTCCTGGGGTGCTGCCATTACCTCCACAGGCGGATCACCAGCTGTGACCTCTTCTTCTAAGACAAACTGCTGGGGGCTTTCTTCCTCCCACCTTGCACCTCGAGAACTTGAAGGCTCTGTCAGGTCATCGACGGGCTCTGCAGGTGTGCATTGGATCCCTTCTACTGCAGCTTCCTCCATCGGAATTCCCTGAGCCAAAGTCCCCTCAGCCGCAGCTTCGATGGTCTCTAAAGCCTCCTGTTGATAGAAAACCACCTCCCTTTCTTCAGTCGGCTCTAGACCAGCTGCATACTCCACCGGAACCTCCATACCAGACTCAATCGGTTCTTCCGGAATCCTCTCACTCATACGTTCCATATCGGCGGCTAGATCCACCCTCACCTCGCTTTCTTCCTGCAAATGCATAGCTGAAAGCCCAATGGCCTCCATCACCTCGATGTCCTCTCCAATGGCTGACGGCCCCTCCCCTTCTTCTACATTAACTGAAAGAGCAGGAGCATCGTGGTCACCTTGCCCAATTTCCACTGCTACTTGTTCACCTTCCGGGCCGTGCCTATCATCTGCCCACCCATCACCTCCCTCGGCATCCTCCGGTGCACCTTCAGATATCGCCTCCAGACGTTCAGTGAGTTTGCCCAGGCTCTCTACGAGCTTCCTCAGCTCTTCGACTTCCAATTGTTCAAAATCGGGGTACTCATCGCCCCAATAAAAGGGCTGAGCAACGTAATTCTGGGATGCCCTTATCTTCTGCTGGGACAGCATCTCCTCCACATCGAAGTCTATGTCAATACCTGCTTCGACTGTCTCAGGCTCACAAGCCTCAGACACACTTTGGCTATCTTCCTCCCCATCCCGCCCATCCAG
>JAAYGR010000124.1 GCA_012727675.1 Bacillota bacterium | reverse complement strand
GTCTTTGGTCAATGAGATTTTGTACAAAGCGCTGGCTGCCCGCCTCCATCGGGCTTCAGCTAGGCCCTGCGCCCATGAGGATATTCTCGGGGTCGAGAATCTAGATAAGGTCATTAATATCGATCAATCGCCTATCGGCCGCACTCCCCGGTCTAACCCAGCAACTTACACCGGGACCTTTGATGCCATCAGGGAGATATTCTCCCAGACGCCGGAGGCCAGGGCTAGGGGTTATAAGCCGGGAAGATTTAGCTTTAACGTCAAGGGCGGCCGCTGTGAGGCCTGCCGAGGCGATGGGATTATTAAAATCGAGATGCACTTCTTGCCCGATGTCTATGTACCTTGTGAAGTCTGCCGGGGGACGCGGTATAATCGGGAAACCTTAGAGATTAAGTATAAAGGCAAGAATATTGCCGATGTGCTGGCTATGCGGGTTGACGAAGCTCTGGAGTTTTTCAAGAATATCCCCAAGATCCGCCGGAAGCTCCAAACCCTTCAGGATGTGGGCTTGGGCTACATGGAGCTGGGACAGCCGGCTCCGCAGCTCTCCGGAGGCGAGGCGCAGCGGGTGAAGCTGGCTACTGAACTTAGCCGCCGCAGCAACGGCCGGACTTTGTACATCCTGGATGAGCCGACTACAGGTCTCCATACCGATGATGTCAAGAAGCTCTTGGCTGTGCTGCACCGTTTGGTAGAGGCCGGAGATACGGTCGTGGTAATCGAGCACAACCTAGATGTGATTAAGACAGCGGATTATATCATCGACTTGGGTCCCGAGGGAGGGGACCAGGGCGGTCAGGTTGTGGCCTGCGGGACGCCTGAGGAAATAGCGGCCAACCCCGCTTCCCATACCGGGCGGTTCCTGCGGAAGATTTTGGAGGACAATCCTGGTGTTTCCAGAGAAGAGCTTCTGCAGGATGATTCCCTCTTGGCTGCCGCAAGTGATGCTTGAGGGACGGTATAGACTTAGGGTCTTAGTCCCCTTTGATAAAATAGTAATCGATACCCAAGGTTCCGGGCGACCGTTGAGTTATGGGATAGAGTATGGGGATCAGCCAGCTAGTCCCATGCGGTCCGGGGTAGACCTTGAGATATGGGAAACCGGATTGGATGATGTAAACCGGAATAACCGGGATTGAGTAGGGAGGAACTGGAAAGCATGGCAACTACTGCATCGGAGCAAGTTCCGATGAATATCCAAGAAAAACTCAAACTGCTTCCCGCAAAACCCGGCGTATATCTGATGAAGAACGAAAGTGATGAGATCATCTATGTGGGTAAGGCAGTCTCCCTGCGGAATCGGGTGCGTTCCTACTTCCAAGCAGGCCGCCACAGCTCTCCCAAGGTGGCGGCCTTGGTTGATAATATCGCCGATTTTGAGTACATCGTCACCGATTCTGAGGTCGAAGCCCTTATCCTGGAGTGCAATCTGATCAAAGAGCACTCGCCGTGGTATAATGTCCGGCTCAAAGACGATAAGAGCTATCCCTATGTGAAGGTCACCCTCCAGGAGCCTTTCCCCCGGGTGGTAATTGTCCGGCGGATGCAGAAGGACGGGTCCCGCTATTTCGGCCCTTACACCAATGTGCAGGCGGTGCGCCATACTGTCCGTTTCCTGCAAAGGCTCTTTCCCATCAGGACCTGTAAGCGGAACATCGGACCAGAAGGAAGCGATGAGCGGCCCTGCCTCAACTACCATATTAAACGCTGTTCCGCTCCCTGTGCCAGGAAGATCAGTCAAAAGGAATACCGGAAGATGATCGATGAGATGATGCTTGTCCTAGAGGGCCGCCACGAGCAGCTGCTGAAGGAGCTGACCCAGAGGATGGAGGCTGCCGCAGCAGAGCTCCGCTTTGAAGAAGCGGCCCGGCTGCGGGATCGGATTCAGTCCCTGACTAGTGTTATAGAGAAACAGAAGATCGTCTCATTTGATGATATCGATCAAGACATCATAGGTTATGCCCGGGCGGAGGATCTGGCCTGTGTGCAGGTATTTTTTGTCCGGGGCGGCAAGATCATCGGCAGTGAGCATTTTTTCCTCGATGCTCCCACCGGCGACGAAGGGCAGGAGATTATCACTGCCTTTGTCCAGCAGTATTACGCCACAGCTTCCTTTGTGCCCAAGGAGGTCCTTCTGGCGGAGGCCCTGTTGGAAGAAGAGGTCATCACCAAGTGGTTGAGTGAGCTGAAGGGCTCCCGGGTCTATCTTCGGGTGCCCAAGCGGGGCGAGAAGAAGCGGCTCGTGGAAATGGTGGAGAAAAACGCCGACCTGGTGCTTAATGAGCGAATCACACGCCAGGAGCGGGAG
>JAAYGR010000123.1 GCA_012727675.1 Bacillota bacterium | reverse complement strand
TAGTTTCTTATTAGATTAGATTATACTACAACGGCTCTGATTCCTCTATGTTTGATGTTTCAAGCTTTTGGTTCTGCAACAAGAGTCCCCGCTGCCGAGCATC
Organism: Bacillota bacterium; assembly: GCA_012727675.1. Taxonomy (GTDB): domain Bacteria; phylum Bacillota; class Limnochordia; order DTU087; family DTU087; genus DTU087. The sequence goes on along the minus strand of JAAYGR010000123.1, from coordinate 2,574 downwards.
GGCATTGATTTCCTCCAGGCGGTCAACAGCCCACTGGATAGACTTTGTATTGGCTGCTGCTATGAAATAAACACTGCCTGTAGGGTGAGACGCGGCCCGGCCGCTTCGCCCTGCCATTTGAATTAGGGTGCGGGCATCGTATAAATCATCATGGGCGTATAAGACAATTACATCTGCCTTGGGGACGGTAATCCCCCGTTCCAGGACACTGGTAGTCACCATGACCGAAGGGGCCGTCTTCCCGAACAGCTCCCTCTGCTCATCCCGTTTGGGATCCCGGGAATGGGTAGCAAGTACGGAAACGGAAGCAAGTTCTGAATGAGCAGCAATTTCCCTGGCTACTGCCTCAACCAGCCAGATCCTGGGTACAAATACAAACACTCGGCTGCCGGCTGCAAGGTTCTCTTTAAGTTTCAACCAAAACTCCCGGGGAAGATTAAGTGCCGGATTATTGCCCCGGCTGGGATGGCTGCGGTTGGTATTACTTCCCAGGTGCTCCGGTACAAGGTGGCGCCGACAGAGGATCACCTTCGGAACCGGTACTGGATAGCCGTGATGACGTACCGGCACGGTGATCAGATGAACTCCTCCTCGACGGGCAGCCTGCAGCATGGCAGAGGCAGGTGTTGCAGTCATAAACACCTTCAGTCCGCCGGGTTTCACCGATCGATGTAAAGCTCGATGGAGCATGGCCGAACCGGCATAGGGGAAGGCATCTGCTTCATCTAGGACGGCGATGTCGAAGTAACTGTTGAAACGCAGGAGCTGGTGTGTTGTAGCTACCACCAGGGGACCCACGGTTTCAGACTGGCTGACACCTCCGTAAAGGGCAGTGACGGGAATCTGTGGAAAAGCCGCCTTTGCCCGCTCCGCAACTTCCACCACCACATCACGGCGGGGAACAGCAAATACCGCCTTGAGTCCAGCGGCCACGGCCAAAGCCAGCCCTTCAAACGCAATTTCCGTTTTTCCCGCACCGCAGACTGCCCAAATGAGGCAGGACTTTGTGGCCTCCTCCCTGGACATCTGCCGAAAAGAGTCGGATAACAAAAAACCAGGGGATCGCACAATAGCTACAGCTTCCTGCCTCCGCATCCTGCTGCCGGACTGCTCCCTGCCCGGGACATGTTCTCTGGCCGGGATCTGCTGTCTGCTGAGGACCTCCTGTTTGCCGGAAGGCAAATAGCCGTCAAGCCATGCATCTACATATCTCTTGAGCTCCACTGCCGCCTCAGACTGTGCCCTGGTGAGCTGAAAGTCCAGCCGGGGCTTAAGGCCAGGGATGGCCTCTCTGACTTCCGGCATTGCCTGCCGGATGCCGTAATACAGCTCCCGGCAGCTCCGGATCTCTCCGAGGCTGCGGCAAGCAAGGCAGACGACGCAGTTAGACCTTCCACACAATGGACAGTCGATTAGCTCAAACCTCTGTCTCTCTCCACAGCGGCCGCAGACGTAATAGTCCGCCAGGGGTGAAACAATCCCCGGCCGAATCTCAATTTTCCCCTCTAAGGCACATGCCTGGAGAAGATCCCTTAGGGGATACGCACTCAGTACACCCCGCTGCTCAAGAGTCGACCTGACCTCATCGTAGGATAATACCCGACCTTCAATCAGCCGGCCGATTGTTTCTACAAGCTCTAGGAACTCCGAAGATGTGTCTCCTGGAAGCCCAACTTCTGCTTCTATTTCCGTAAACTCAATCTCCCGCCAGTGTTCCAAGCCCTTCCGGCGGAAGTGTTTTCGGATGAGCTTCAGCCATGGCCTCGGCGCATTGGAAAAGTCCCGGTGACCCCTTCCTTTTCCAAAAGCTCCTACTCCTCCATGGGGCAAAGAGAAAGAGCCGGCAATTAACCGGATAAGGGACAGCGGGCTTCCCAGCGCGGGCCGGGAAAGCAAAGAGAATTCGTCGGTGCGTGAAAGCCCCTCGGTGCATGAGAGTCCGCCGGTGCATGTTGGACTGGAAAAATGGGTGAATGCTCGGAGGTTATACACACCGGTCTCTTCTTTGAGATTGGCAGCTATGGATGCTGCCAGGTCGATGGGCAGGGGTTGAGATGCGGCAAAGAGTCGAGTATACCCTTGGCCGGCTAGGAGTGAAATATCAAAGTAGGGATCGTGGGTAAAGCCGATGTAAGCTTGGTTTTCCTTTAGCGCCAGGTAAAGATAATATACTGCCATTATCCTTCGATGGGTCCTTGAAGGTCGCGGCTATAAAGGGCGATGGCTGGATCACTCTTGAAGCTAATGGATTCCGAAGTTAATGGACTCTACTGGAAGCCACCAGGGTGGGCCTAACGGGCCAAAAGACCGACAGGCCGAAGGACCGGCAGGCTGGGGCTGCCGGCGGGCCAGGGCTGAACCGCAAGCCCTATACTAGCTGGTCAGCCGCTCTACCAGCCCGGTGTAGCGCTCACTGCCTCTCACCTGCCGCACGTAAACCGCCAGGGCCCGCCTTTCTCCCACCAGAACTACTAAGCGCTTGGCCCTGGTAATGGCTGTATAGATCAAGTTCCGATTCATCAGAGAAGGCAGTGTCCAGGCCAAAGGCATGACAACAACTGGATACTCGCTTCC
>JAAYGR010000015.1 GCA_012727675.1 Bacillota bacterium | reverse complement strand
GGAGCTAAAGGCCCGAAGGTCTTCCACGGCCTGAGACTTTTCTCTTTAGAGGGAAGCAAGTTTCATCCTTCTAGACCCGACAAAGGGCGCTTTTCTGTGCTAGAAAGGCGCCCCTTCGACAGTCTTTAGGGGGCTTGCGCCCCCCTTTTTCGTACCTAGGCCCTGGGTCTCATCAGCCATTAACTTGGTTTTCCTCAGCCCTTCTTCTTCAAAGCCAAGGCATCATTGGCTGCCTTCACGATATTGTCTACCGATAGTCCGAACTTATCAAGCAGGACATCATAAGGACCAGTATCGGCGAAGGTATCGGGAATGCCTACCCGCTTTACTGGGCAAGGATGCTGATCCGCTACTACTTCACTGACAGCAGCTCCCAAGCCACCCAGGATGTTGTGTTCCTCCACCGTGACGATGGCTCCCGTCTCCCGGGCTGCTGCCAAGATAGTTTCTTCATCTAGAGGCTTCAGGGTGGAAATTGATACGACCCTGGGATTGAGTCCTTCCTCAACCAGCTGGTCGGCAGCCTCCAGCACCCGTCCCAAGACAGTACCGCAGCTCATCAGGGTGACGTCGGTTCCCTCTCTCAGGACCGTAGCTTTACCCAAGATAAACTCAAAATCGTCGCCGTAGATAACCGGCGATGGGTTCCGGGACAGGCGCAGCCAAACAGGACCATTGTGCTCAGCCAGCACAGGCAGGGCTTTTTCCACTTCTACCGCGTCAGCCGGCACAACCACTGTCAAATCGGGAAGGGCCCTTACCATGGCCAAGTCGGCGATGGATTGGTGTGTTGGCCCATCAAAGGAGTCGGAAAGCCCGCCGTAGGTTGCCGCAATCTTGACATTGGCCTTGGGATACACGATGGATGTCCGCAGCTGATCTGCCGCCCGGTAAGTGGCCAAGAAGCTGAAGGTATTGACAAAGGGAATGAGTCCGCACTTTGCCATACCTGCCGCTGCTGCCATCATGTTCTGCTCAGCGATACCGAAGTTGAAGAAGCGCTCCGGAAACTCTTTGGCAAAATACAAAGTCCTGGTAGAATTGGAGACATCTGCATCGAGAACAGCCACATTGGGATTGGCCTTCCCTAATTCCACCAAGCCGGCCCCATAAGCTTCTCTTTGGGCGATCATTTTCTGTGTTCTCATACGTCTGCACCACCTTGTTCTCCTAATTCTGCCAGAGCCTGTTTGTATTCATCCTCGGTGGGATATCTGCCGTGCCAGGCGGATTCGCCTTCCATAAAGGATACGCCTTTACCCTTGACTGTATCGGCAATAATAACCACCGGGCCCTCTTGGCTTTGGGCGATTGCTTCATCTAAAGTAGCGATAATATCCCCCATGTCATGGCCGTCCATGGTGAGGACCTGCCAGCCGAAGGACCGCCATTTATCGGCTAAAGGTGCTACTTCCATGATCTCGTCCACAGTGCCGTCCAGCTGTACCCGGTTGTAATCCACGATTGCCACCAAGTTGTGCACCTTAAAGTGGGCAGCTGCCATGGCGGCTTCCCAAACCTGGCCCTCCTGGAGTTCACCATCGCCGAGGAGGACAAATACCCGGTAGTCCTTCCCTCTGACTCTTCCTGCCAGCCTCATCCCAAGGCCCACAGAAAGGCCGTGGCCCAAGGAGCCGCTGGTCATATCGACTCCCGGCGTCTTGAAACAAGCAGGATGCCCGGATAGTCTGCTTCCCAGTTTCCTTAAGGTAGACAGTTCCTCCATTGGGAAGAAGCCCCGCTTAGCCAAGGTGGCATAGAGGATCGGCCCGGCATGGCCTTTACTTAGAACAAACCGGTCCCGATCATCCCAATTGGGTTCCTCAGGGTTAACCCGCATTTTGTCAAAGTATAGTGCAGTCATGATATCTGTAGCAGACAAGGATCCGCCCAGATGTCCCGAACCGGCATTGTAAACGCTCTTGACAACAGCTATTCTAAGCTCGTTGGCAATCTGCTCTAGTTCCTTGATTCGCTGCTCATCTCTACCCATGGGTGACCCCCTCACTAATCCAAACTCCAGACCGCTTCAGGTCTGTAAACTAGATGCAAAACATTATCTTCGATATCCCGGAAGAATACCGCCTTGCCATTGGCGAAAATATTCCTCGGCTCCTCAACAGTCACGCCGGCTTCCCGCAGCTTTTCAACGGCTGCATCAAAGTCATCAACCTCAATCGCGATGTGGGCTTTGTTGTCTTTCTCCTCGGAAACGCCCTCTTCCCAGGGGATGATCTCGATCATGCCCTTTTCTTTCCCAGCGATGAAAACCTGGGGAGGATCACCGATTTTAAACACTGTGCGAAAGCCAAGAACTTTCTCATACCACTGTGCCAGCTTCTCCGGGTCTTTGGCCATCAACCCAAAATGCTCAATACCTTTAAACATGCTTGTCCTCCCTACATTGGAATAGAATCCCTTCTGATGTATAGACGGGTGTCAGCACCCACCTTGCCTTTACACCATTTCCTATCTTACCATATAACCAACTGGCCTCACAACTTACCCCAAGGACCGCCCCGACGGCCCCAGACGACAAACAAGGACAGGCACCCCCTCTTAGCTTAAGACGCCTGCCCTCCCGTCTATTGACCTTCTCCTTCAGCAGTACTTCCGCAGGTACTGTACGGCATCCTTAGCCGCTGTATCCGGCTCAGGATAGGGCAGGATCTCAACTGTGATGAATCCGTCGTACTGTAGTGCAGTCAGTGTCGTGAAGATGGATTCAAAATCTAAGTGGCCCCTGCCGGGAGCATGGCGGTTGGAGTCGGCAAAATGGATATACCCGATGTAGTCGATGTACTTTCTGAGGGAACCTTCAATGGAGGGTTCTTCAATATTCATATGGAACAAATCGGGCATCAGCTTGACATTATCATAACCCAATCGGTCCAGGATCTCCGCACCTTGGGCGCAGGAATTGACAAAATCGATTTCATAGCGGTTGACAGGCTCAAGGAGAATATCAACACCGAGCTTTTTCCCCAGCTCTGCCAGCTCCTCCATGGACCTCAGGATATTCTCCTCCGCCTCATCCTTGCTGATGGAATTAAAATACGGCCCCCGGACTCTCCCAATATTGATCATGGCACCAAATTCAGCAGCAACTTCCATCAAACCCTTAAACTGGGCTACAGCCTGGCTGCGCCTTCCCTCATCGGGATCTGTAAAGCACAAAGCCGACTGGCCGTAGATCTGACCCGTAGAAACTACAGGAAGCTCCAGATTGTATTCATCAAGGAGCTTTTTGATACCCTCAATATCCACTT
>JAAYGR010000315.1 GCA_012727675.1 Bacillota bacterium | reverse complement strand
CCCAGTACGGAAGCGTATGACTGGAAATCTTCTCCACCAGCCGGGAATCGAGCTGTTCCTCTTCTCCCAAAAGCCGGTTGGCCGTAGTTACTTCCTGGATGCGCTGCCGCAGAGAAGCTTCCAGCCGATCAATACGGGACTCAACTCCTTCCGGGCTGAGGATAGCCTCTTTATACAAATCCTCGAAATCAGACGCTACTTCAGCCGAGTCGAGAACATCGCTCATCTTGTCAACGCCGAAATCCGCCAGGATTGCGGCCAATTTTTCCTGGAGGACTTCCTGCACCCGGTATTCAACAGTGTCCTGGAGGACGAAGTTGAGCGCCCGGACAACGTGTTCCTGACCAATGCGGTCCACCCGGCCGATGCGCTGCTCCAGGCGCATGGGGTTCCACGGCAGGTCGTAGTTGATGACCACGTGGCAAAACTGCAGATTCAAACCCTCGCCGCCGGCATCGGTGGATACAAGCACCCTGGCGGGACCGGCAAATTCCTGCTGGACTTTTCGCCTTTCTTCCAGCCCCATGGACCCGTTTAGACAAACGACACTAAAGCCCCTGTTTTCCAGAAACTCCTTGAGCATCTCCTGGGTCGGAATGAACTCTGTAAAGATGAGAAACTTGAGCTCGGGGTCGTTCTCTTCGGCCTGCAGCCGGTACATCCACTCCAGCAAGGCTTCGGCCCGCGCGTCGGGCTGGGACTCGCACTGACGCGCCAGGGATAAAAGACGCTTGACCTCTTCCCGTTCACTGGCAAAAGCGACTAAACGGTGCTTCAGAATTTGCTCGAGCTGCTCCTGCCCGTCGAGGTCCCACCAGTCTTCTTCCAGCTCTATTTCACTGTTAATTTGAAGAGGAGCTTCCTGTTCGATCACTTCCAGTCTCCGTTCCAGGGCGGTCCGGATGGCCCTGGTGCTGCTGGCTACCAGGCGCTGCATGAGAACCATCAAAAAGCCGATATAGTTTCGCTTTTCTTTCAGCGCCCGGTTATATCCTTCCCGCACATATTCCGTCACCGCCTCGTAAAGTTTCCGCTGCTTTTGATGCCGGGACTGCCACACCACCGGCACCAGCTGGGTGCGGCGCGGTTTGAATAACGGCTGACCCTTCTCATCAATGGCCCGGCGTTTTTCGGTGCGGATTACGTACGGAGCCACTCTCTCCCGCTTTATGGACTCGACGCTGGGAAAAGCCTCCCTATCGAGGAGGGCCATGAGCCGGTGGAAGGAATCGGTTTTTCCCTGGTGGGGCGTCGCCGTGAGAAGGAGAAGATACGGTGCCGCTTCAGCCAGCCCCTGACCCAGGCGGTACCTGGCGACGGTATCCGTGCTGCCGGCAATTCGGTGAGCTTCATCTATAATAATCAAATCCCAACCCGCAGCTATAAGGTTTTCGAAGCGTTCCCGGTTATAGCGGCTTACCTGGTCTCTGCTCCACCCACGGCGCGATTCTAAAGGCTTTACGGCGTCCATGGGAACAATGACCTGGTCAAACCGCTGCCAGACGTTGGCATCCAATTCAATGCACGATAGAGCTGTGATCTCGGCGGGCATCAGCAGGTGAAAGCGTTCCCGAAAGCGGTTTTCCATTTCCTGCACCCACTGCATCACCAGGCCCTTCGGCGCCACCACCAGCGTGCGCCTGACGAGCCCCCTGAGCTTCAGCTCGCGCATGATTAGACCGGCCTCTATTGTTTTGCCGAGGCCGACCTCGTCAGCCAGAAGGTACCGGACCCTATTGCCGGAAACAGCCCGGGAAAGGGCGTGGAGCTGGTGGGGGAGAGGGGTGACGCTGCCTTCGAGAGGCGCCAGCAGGACATCCAGCTTGGCTAGGCTTTCAGCGATTCGGGCCGCGGCGACGGTGTAAATCAGCCTCTCCCGGCTGGATATGCCTGCCTCTGTTATCGAGGATAATTCGTTTTCCTGAAGGCGCAAAACCGCGTCCCTGCCCGGCACCCAGACGAGGTAGACGTTCTTTCCCCACAGGTCCAGGGCTTCAATAACCTTCACCGGTTCACGGTACTCCCGGCTCCAGGCCCAAGATCCGGGTGAAAAAACAGTATATGAACTGGTATTCATGTTTGTGCTGCTCCTAAAAGGTGTCTCAACATCATTCTCTGAGGAAATCAAATAATTGCACTAGTTCTTGGGGTATTTTGTCTTTGGGACAGTATCGAGCTATCGCCTTAGCTATTACTACTTTATCAGCCCTAGCTAACTTTGCCAATGCATCTCCAAACTTGTAATGTGGGTTCTGTTGTAACTGTTTTCTTTTTTCTTCAATAGCTTCTTTGGTCCATTGTTCATTGACTTCTCCGGCATAATGCTGTCTTACTGCTTCATAAATCGTCTCATTATCAAATGCATCCTCAAACTCCTTATAGCCGATTTCAAAACGTTTTATTTCTGCGTGTTGCTCTAAAGCTTCAAGCAGTAGTCTTGTTTTAGGCCTATACGCAAGGTCGTTATCCACTAGCACAGTTATGGGCACATCACTCATCAACTCGTTAATGATTCTGGCTAAGTGCGGTATACTATCACGACCCTTGGCATTCAGTATTGCAATAAGTTCGTTATGCAAATATCTCCCTGTATACCTATTGAAAAGGATCGGAACAGCAACTTCCTCAGATTCCCCTTCAACGAACAAGATTTTTCTAGTGAAAAAGAGATTGGTATTTTCTATACCGAGAGATTTCAATACATTTCTTACTTCACAATCGTCTGCCAAAGACCTAATACGCGACACACCATCCTTTAAGCACAGCAATCTTACGTTAGATGCATCCATACTGTTCAATATGAAAGGTGAGTGGGTCGTAATGATAACTTGATTATCTGTAGCTATCTTTTCAAGAACATTAATTAACTCGCGCTGAGCCCTCACGTGTAAATGAGTATCTGGTTCGTCAAACAGAAACAATTTGTTTCCAGAGCTCCGATCCTTCTCTGCTTTATGTCTTAATAATGCTAATGTAGTTCTGCGTTTGGTGCCATCCCCTTTCTTGGCCACGGAAACCTCTCTACCCTCATTATCTTCAAATGCAACATTAACAGTTACACTCTTTGTGATATCATAGGTCTGGTGTTTAATAGTAATTGCAACTCTGTGCACATTAGGAAGGAACTCTTGAAGCCTGGGAAGAACCTCTTCGTTAACCTCCTTCTGCTTCTGTACTTCGATATCCCGCAGCCTATCTTGGAAAATATCGGAAAGGGATTTTTGCGAACCTCCTGTCTCTATTAGGGCACTCCATATGCCTCGGAAATCTTCCTTCAAATATACATCCCTAACAAAGTCGTTAATATTTTCAAACCTCTTTCCATCCACTAGTATTAGTTCCGGTATTCCTTCAATTGTCTCAACTTCCACTTCTTCTTCCTTGTGGTTTTCAATTTTCTCGCGGTTTTCCTCAAGAAATGTCCTAAATTCATCTTTGATACTATCAAGGGTTCTTTTTCGTGATGGCTTTCCGTACCGAGCTAGTACCTCTCTTATTTCGTCAATACCTAGGGCATCAATGGCATCAGTAGCTTCTAAATAAGAGCGTAAATCGCCCCAGAAGACGATCTCTTTCAACGTTTTTATGACTTTCCCTTCATCATTTTTTCTAAATTCTAGCTTACAAACCTTTTGGGAACTGAACTCAAGTTCGCACCTAATTTCTTTACTACCAAAATAGAAATCGGCGGGCTCGGGAAGTCCACCTTCTAGTGATATACGTAATATATCGAAAAGAGTAGACTTCCCACTATCATTTTCTCCAACAATAACCGTTAAGTTAGGCTCAAATTGGACTTCAATATCTCTTAAACATCTGAAGTTAGACACCCTTATCCTATTTAATAACACCCAAATTCCTCCTTCCTCCTCACATACATAGAGATAATTTCTGCTTACCGCTTTACTCTTCCAGCCGCATCAGGGCGTTGTCGTAATACATCAGGAGGGTGGTATCTTCCTG
>JAAYGR010000122.1 GCA_012727675.1 Bacillota bacterium | reverse complement strand
GCCAGCTCATTTTGACTTAGCACAGTGCTGGGGGCAATCTCGCCGGACAAGATAGCTTCCTTCAATTCCTGGTAGATCCGTTCAGATTGGGGCACATTGCTGTTGTTGACTGCCAAGGTGTCACCTCCCGGGGATACGTTCGAAAAAGAGCTAGACCATCGTCCCACTGCCGGCCCCAAAGACCGTCGAGCTCATCGGCTTTCCGTGATCACACATTGTATGCATGTCGAATCCTGCTTGTATACAAGTTTCGGTGTCGGTCCGGCCATTCCTTTTCAAAGTCAGAGAAAATTAGCGCTTCACCACTGCGGCTGAAAACAGATTGCCGGTGGCAGCTCGCTTGCCGCCACCGGCGCTTAAAAACACGTGAAAGCTGGATCGTTGATTAAGTCTAGTGAGCACTCCAGCCTCCATCCACTACAAAGCTCTGACCCGTGATGAAATCTGCTTGGTCTGAACACAAGAAAAGGGCCGTATACGCTATCTCGTTGGGATCACCTAATCGCCCCACCGGAGTAGCTTCTACATTGGCACGCCTCATCTCTGGTGTAATGCCTTCTAGAATTGGTGTTTCGATGATCCCAGGCTCTATTGCATTGATCTGGACATCATCTTTCGCATACTCCATGGCTGCCTGGCGGGTTAGGGCACTAACGCCCCCCTTGGAAGAAGTATAGGCAGCTAAACCGGGCAGTCCGACAATGGCTGCCAGAGATGATATATTGACGATCTTGCCGCCGCCGTTTTTGATCATATGGGGCAAGACTGCTTTCATACCAAACCAGACGCCCTTTAGATTTATGTTAATGACCCGATCCCATTCCGCTTCATTCTGGTCAATCACGGTATCAATATGACGGGAAACAACTCCGGCTACAGCTACCAATGCATCCACTCTGCCCCAGCTGTTGATGGTATGTTCAACAACTCTCTCCCAATCAGGCCACTTGGAGACATCTGCTATGTGGGCAACAGCCTTACCGCCGCTCTTGTTGATCTTTTCCGAAGTTTCTTCGGCGCCTCTTACATCCATACACACAACCCGGGCACCTTCTTGCCCAAATTGAAGTGCTGTGGCCTCCCCGATTCCCGAACCAGCGCCTGTCACGATGACCACCTTATCTTGGAAGCGCAAACTTATCCACTCCTCGCCTGTAATTCCTACTAAATCTCGTTTGTAGTATTAGCTTGTGTTCGGCACTTATGCCGGGGATGGGACCAAGGAATTTTGCGAAAAACGGTTAACCAAAGAGATGAGGTGAGTACGGATCTGACTTTGGTTTGCCCACCCCACGGGGGCACTAGAAGTACTGGGAGGTAAGAACATGAACGGATTTAACGGCCTTTTCATGGGACTAGGGGGACTAGCGCGGCTTTCCCGAGCCAAGACCCGCTCCATCAGTGCTGAGAACTTCACCGGCGAGAAAGGTAAAGGCGGAATGGCTCTGGAGGGCACTGGGGCTGCCTGCGCCCGGGACCTGGGCCGGGGGTGGAAGGTATCGCCGTCTATCAAGATACCAGCCGGCAGCACCTTCACCCTGGCAGAAATCGAAGGACCAGGGGCAATCCAGCACATCTGGATGACCTGCTTTCCCAAGTATTGGCGCAGTCTGGTCTTGAGAATGTATTGGGATGGAGAAGATGAGCCTTCGGTGGAAACCCCTTACGGTGATTTTTTCTGCAACGGCTGGTGCCAAAGGAGCAACGTCAATTCCCTGCCAATTGTAGTCAACCCCGCCGGCGGCATGAACTCCTATTGGGAAATGCCCTTTAGAAAGTCGGCCCGAATCACCATTGAGAACCTTGCAGATGAAGAAGTTGTCCTCTACTACCAAATCACCTATGCCTTGACAGAAGTCCCGGATGATGTGGCATACTTCCATGCCCAGTGGCGGCGGAACAACCCCCTCCCCTACAAGGAAGTACACACCATTGTCGACGGCATCAAAGGGTGGGGCCACTATGTGGGTACCTACATTGCTTGGGGCGTCAACAACACCGGCTGGTGGGGAGAAGGCGAAGTGAAGTTCTACATAGACGGCGACGACGAGTTTCCCACCATCTGCGGTACCGGGACCGAAGATTATTTCGGAGGCGCATGGAATTGGGAGTATCCCAAGGGTGAATACGGAGTCTACTCAACACCCTTCTTGGGACTGCCCCAGGTGATCAAGCCTGATGGACTGTACCAAAGTCAGCAGCGATTCGGCATGTACCGCTGGCACATTATGGACCCCATCCGCTTTGAGGAAGACCTGCGGGTGACAATTCAAGCCCTGGGCTGGCGGTCAGGCGGCCGTTATCTGCCCTTGCAGGATGATATAGCCTCTGTTGCCTACTGGTACCAAACCGAGCCCCATGCGCCGTTTCCGCCCCTGCCCGATGGAGACTACCTGGAAGTGATCTAGAATAACCTATCACAAGTCTCTCAACGTGAAGGCCCGGCAAGCCTATTCGCTTCCAGGGCCTTCTTCCTAAGCTTGTTTTTCTGCTGCCTTACTTCTTCGCTATTTCTTCAACCTGTGCTTTCAGCCGCTCAACTTCCCTTTTCAATGTTGTAACCTGGCCTAACGCCACTAGGGCAAACACTAACGCCGGATATACCAATGCTTCCAAGACCATCACCTTCTCCCCGAAGTCGATATCCCCTACACAAGCTAGACTGCACTATCACATTGCATTCAGGAGATGGTTCCTCATTCTTCAAGGGATAGCTGGTTCCTCCATAGACTCGGCAGCGGGAAACAATGAATGGGCTATCCTACACCTTTGGTCAGTCCCCAGCGACGAAGAAAATCTTCTTCCATGTATCACCTGTTTTGACCCAATTCCCCCGATAATCCACAGGACTTCGCCCATACTCAGCAGGTATATAGCCGGAGTTCCCGGAAAAGGTTTCGACTTTCAGCCAGATGGGCCTCCGGGCCTCTTCCGACTCAAAATGGCGTTCCAGCACCCTCACGATGCTGTAGGTCAGGGTCCCTAGAACTTCGGAATCGGCACTTGGTTCAGCGTAAACCTTTACGTTCTTGTCGATAATGGCAACATGCTGGAACGCATCTATATCTTCAGGAAACTCCGAGAACACATATGGAGCTACAAAGGAAGTCTTTTCTTCGTTCCGAAAGCTGCCTCCGAGCTCGAGTACCCTAAGGAGCTCATCCCAAAATGGAGATTCTTCAGGGTTCGTGTCTAGCCCCCACCGGCGCAGAAATCCGTCAAGCCCTTTGTTTATTCCAAAGGTATACCTAATGGTTTCATCGGTATGCCTGCGGATGAAATCTACATCCTTGGCCTGGGCAGCGGCTATCAGCTC
>JAAYGR010000121.1 GCA_012727675.1 Bacillota bacterium | reverse complement strand
AGCGGCCGGGGGAGATCAGCCGCAGCTTCTTATCTAACCGCGAGCTGGTAAGGGTGTTTAGCTGGAAACCGGAAGTTGATTTAACACGCGGACTGCGGGAAACGGTGTCGGAAGTTAGAAAAACTGGTATAAACCCCTCAAAGGGAGTGGGTTAGTCCCTGGCGAAAATGATTATAAGGGGTGTGCTGTCCTGAACGGGGAAGAAGGTGGAAGACATGGCTGTAAAGGCAGCAGAGCTGGTTAAAGCATACCACGGCCGAAAAGTGGTGGATAAGGTCAGTTTAGAGGTCAATGAAGGGGAAGTTGTTGGGCTTCTAGGCCCCAACGGCGCAGGCAAGACCACCACCTTCTATATGATAGTCGGCTTGGAGCGGCCCGATGGAGGGCGGATCTATCTTAACGGCGAAGACATAACCTCCTTGCCCATGCACCTGCGGGCACAAAAGGGTCTGGGCTATCTTCCCCAGGAAGCTTCTGTATTTCGCAAGCTGTCGGTGGAGGATAATATCAAAGCTGTTTTGCAGCTAATGGGTCTGACCGCGGCAGAACAGAAGCACCGGCTTGAGCAGCTGCTCCATGAATTTGACTTGGAAAGGGTTCGCCACAGCAAAGGCTTTATGCTTTCCGGTGGAGAGCGGAGGCGTACCGAGATCGCCCGGGCTTTGGCTACAAACCCTGCAGTTCTCCTTCTTGATGAACCCTTCGCGGGAGTGGACCCAATTGCTGTTGCCGAGCTGCAAAACATCATCGCCCATCTAAAGAGTCAGCACTTGGGAATTTTGATTACGGATCATAATGTCAGGGAAACCCTGTCCATCACCGACAGGGCGTATATAATGCATGAAGGCAAAATCTTGGTTTCTGGCTCTTCAACAGATATCGCTAACGACGAAACAGCCCGCAAGTTCTACCTGGGAGAGCGGTTTAGTCTATGAGAATCATTGATCGATATGTAGCACGTGAGATGCTTGCTCCGATGTTGTTCGGCATTTGTGCCTTTACCAGTCTGTTTGTGGGAACGGAGCTCTTGCATTTAGTTACCGTTGCTATGGAGATGGGTGCACCACTGATTACCGTCGGCAAGCTTTTCCTTTTGAGACTGCCCCAAATAGTGGTGTGGACCTTTCCCATGGCCGTGCTGCTTTCAGTGCTGCTGGCCTTAAGCAGATTTTCGGCCAACAGTGAAATCGTAGCTATGAAGGCAGGGGGCTTGAGCTTTTACCGAATTGCTCTGCCTGCCCTGATCATCGGCATTTTGATGACAGGTACAACCTTGGCCATCAATGAGATGGTGGTACCAGCGGCAAACGCAGAGTACACCCTGACCTGGATGGAGATGAGGGGCCAAACCTTGCCCCGGATAACAAGGAATGTTATCCTTAGAAGGTACAGCGGTAATGTTCTGAATTGGTTCTTATATGCAGCCCGTTTTGACAGCAAGCTGCAGGTGATGGAGGATGTGACCATTGTTACTTTGAAAAAGGGCAAGCCGGAGGAGACGACCTATGCTCCTCGGATTGTATGGGATGAAACCGGCTGGTTCATGGAGGATGGTGTCAGCCATTTCTTTGATGACAGCGGCAGGACCATTACCATGCGGTTTGCCGGAGGCCGGCAGCCGGTGGATATAGGTCAGAAACCCAGGGAGATAGTAGCATCACAGAAATCCCCCGATGAGATGAATATTAGGGAGCTGGCCCGTCATATAGAGATCCTGAGATCTCAAGGCGCCGAGACTCAAAAACTAGAGGTTGACTGGCATCTCAAGTGGGCGATTCCAGCAGCCAGCATAGTATTTGCATTGGTAGGTGCTCCTTTGGGTTTGCAGTCACACAGGTCGGCATCCTCAGTAGGTTTTGGACTCAGCATCATCGTCATTTTTATCTATTATGTGATTATGACTTTGGGATCAGCCTTAGCCCAGGGAGGATATCTACCCCCGATACTGGGGGCGTGGCTGCAGAATATAATCTTGGGAATTGTGGGTATCTGTCTAATGAGACGAGCTGCCAGCAGGTAGCCAGTTGAGCTGCTTGTAGGTTCCGCTGGATTTTTGCGGGGAGGGGTGGTGAGAGGGATGTATGGAGTAACGCTGATAGTCGTACTGGGCCTTGTAGGCGGCGCCATAGCTTACATAGGCGACAGGATCGGCATGAAAGTAGGCCGCAGCCGCCTAAGCTTATTT
>JAAYGR010000120.1 GCA_012727675.1 Bacillota bacterium | reverse complement strand
GTAGAGCGGGTCAAGGCAGAACAGCCAGGAATTGGCTTCAATGCCGTAACGGAGGAATTCGTAGATATAATTAAAGCCGGTATCGCTGACCCTGCCAAGGTCACCCGGACAGCTCTCCAGAACGCAGCCAGCATTGGCGGCATGCTGCTCACAACCGAAGCCTTGGTGGCCGACATTCCCAAAAAAGAGCCGGCAAATGCCGTGCCGCCGGGAGACATGGATTACTAATCAACAGTCAAATATATAACAGCTGACAGCCTAATCCATATGAAGCCCTTTGAGGACTCCTCAAAGGGCTTCTAAATTGTCCACGTCTGCCTCTTCTAAGGCAAGAAGACGGGCTTGGATATAGATACTGCACTCTAGGCGTTTTTTCAATAGCTCGCAGCTAAAATGATCCGGCTTGTAAATATCTCCATTGGCGCTCACGGCATTGGCATGGCATCCGCCGCTGCAGAAAAACCTAGCCCAACACCCGCGACAATCTTGCTTAGCCAACACATGGGCTCTCCTAAAGGTTCTCTGAATGCCCTCATCCAGGCAGCTGTCAATGAGATTACCCAACCTGTACTCCTCACGCCCCACAAATTGATGGCATGGATAGATATCGCCGTTCGGAGTAACAGCCAGGTATTCACCCCCTGCCCCGCAGCCGGTCAACCGCTTTGATAGGCACTGGCCTTGGAGAAGGGAAAGGTTGAAATGATAGAACTCAAACCGCTGACTGGTTGGATACAGTTCGCAGTAATAATCGGCCAGCAGTTCATACTGATGAAACAGCTCCGGCAGATCCTGGACCTTCAGGGCATAGGGACGCTGAGGATCAGCTACTACCGGTTCGACTGAGACCCGATCAAAGCCCACCTCCACCAAATGACGGACATCTTCAAAGAAATCCTTGTTATAAGCAGTATAGGTTCCCCTGACATAATACTGTCTATCTCCCCGGAGCTCCGCTATCTCCTGGAACCGAGGAAGAATTGTATTATATACCGAGGTTCCATCCAAGCTGAGCCGCATCCGATCGTTTACCTCAGGACGGCCGTCGAGACTGAGGACGAGGTTGAACATGTTGTCATTGAGATATGCTGCCGTTTCAGCGTCCAAGAGCATTCCATTGGTGGTCAGAGTAAAACGTATCTCTTTCCCTTTAGCAGCGGCCTGCTTCTCTCCGTAGGCGACGGTTTCTTTCACCACAGGTAGATTCAAGAGCGGTTCTCCGCCAAAGAAATCTACCTCAACCCGCTCCCGGCCTGGGCTGTTTTCTAGCAGAAAATCTATGGCCCGACGAGCGGTCTCTGCCGACATGTTAAGCCGCTGGCCTCCGAAGGCGCCTGTGCCGGCAAAGCAATATCGGCACCTTAAGTCACAGTCATGGGAGACATTTAGACAGATTGCCTTAAGGGTCTGCGAACCAACCTCCGGGCCCACCAGCTCATCTAGATAGCTGTCATCGGCAAAGAGCAGTCCCTGATCCACAAGATCCAGAAGTTCGCTGCCCGCTTCCCTGACCGCTTCCAAGCCGCAGGCATGGTACAGCGGCTGATGAGCCTGCCACCAGGAAAATCGAGCCCCATCCTCCTCCGCACCAATCCATGTCCGCCAACCCTCAAAGAGCTCAAAGAGCTCTTGGCAAGCAGTCTTGGAGCGGGAGTTTCCAGCCTGCTCTGCTAGCTTGAGCCACAAGCCCAAGAGTTCATACGCCACTTCATCAAGCTGATGAATGGAGGCACTGCCGCCGTCAACTGCAAAAAAGAGTCCGCCTTGAGTAAACCTGTGTACACTGATCATACCTTTCATCTCCCAGCCAGCTCATGAAAAATCCACGAGTGGCCTTTGCAAGCTCCTCGTGGATAGAATTTTCTCCTTCCCCTAAGTACCCTTCCACTACTGGTTCTCGCAAGC